>DASVVI010000169.1:0-2432 GCA_036386635.1 Longimicrobium sp. | reverse complement strand
GGCATTTACGGCGTGCTGGCGTACCAGGTGGGCCAGCGCACCCGCGAGATCGGGGTGCGCGTGGCCCTCGGCGCCCGCGCCGGCGACGTGGTGCGCATGGTGTTGCGCCACGGCTTCAAGATCACCGCGCTCGGTGCGGCGATCGGGCTGGTGATGGCCATCGCGGCCACGCGTCTCCTCTCCAGCCTGCTCTACGGCGTCAGCGCCACCGACCCGCTCACCTTTACGGCCGTCCCGGTGCTTCTGCTGGCGGTCGCGTTGCTGGCGTCGTGGCTCCCAGCACGGCGGGCCGCGCGGGTGGATCCGATGGTGGCGTTGAGGGCGGAATAGAGGAAGTGCTAAGTGCTAAGTGCTAAGTGCTGAAGGACAGTGCGTGAGTGCGTTAGTGCGTTAGTGCTGGGTTGTGCGGGTGCGTGAGCGGCGGCGTGGGCGGGGGGCACGGGTCCTGAGTGCGCGAATCCGCGGGTGCGTGGACGCACCCATGAACTTTGGCGCCCCCCTCTTTTGTCATCCTGAGCGACGCGCTGCACCGACCTCTGCCCGTCTCCACACTCTGGCGCGGAGCGAAGGATCTACTGCGCGTAACGAGGGGCTCGTAGTAACGGCGCTGTCCTCCTGCCTCGCCGGCTAGATCCTTCGGTCGCCGCAAGGAAGTGTGGAGTGCATCGCCGAGGGAGGGGCCGGCGGCTCCCTCAGGATGACAAAAAGGGGGGGAGCGCCGCGCATACGGCACTAGGCACTTGGCACTTAGCACTTTTCGACCCCCGACCCTTCCAGGAGTAGCCCCCCATGGACTCGCTGATCCAGGACCTCCGCTACGCCCTCCGCACCCTGCTGCGCAGCCCGGCCTTCACCACCATCGCCGTGCTGACGCTGGCGCTGGGGATCGGGGCGAGCACGGCCATCTTCACGGTGGTCAACGGCGTCCTCCTGCGCCCGCTGCCGTACGCGGCGCCGGAGCGGCTGGTGGAGCTGAAGCACGTCAACGCGGGCGAGGGGGTCACGGACGGCACCTTTTCCGAGCCGGACTTCCTGGACCTGCAGCGCGCCGTGCCCGAGTTTGCGCAGCTCGCGGGCTTCTGGTACGCGCCGGGGAACAGCACCATGAACCTGATGGGCGACGGCGAGCCGGCCGTACTTTCCGGCGCCTTCGTCACCCCGGAGTTCTTCCCCGCGATGGGGGTGTCCGCCGCGGTGGGCCGCACCCTGCGCGCGGAGGAGGGCGTGGCCGGCGGACCCAAGGCCATCGTGCTGAGCCACGGCCTGTGGACGCGGCGCTACGGCGGCGACCGCTCGGTGGTGGGGCGCCGCGTGCAGCTCGACGGCGATGCCTTCACCGTCGTGGGGGTGATGCCGCCCTCCTTCCAGTACCCGGCGCGCGAGGTGGACGCCTGGATCCCGCTCGCCATCTTCGGCCCCGACGATATCGGGCGGGCGCGCGACAGCCGCTTCATGACCGTCATCGGGCGGCTGGCGCCGGGCGCCGAGCTCGCCGCCGTCCGCAAGAAGACCGATGCCGCGCTGGCCGGACTGGCTCGCCAGTATCCGGCCACCAACGAGGGGTGGGGCTCCGCCGCCATCGTTCCGCTCTCGGATGCGCTGCTGGGGCGGGTGAGGCCCGCGCTCCTGGTGCTGCTGGGCGCGGTGGTGCTGGTGCTGCTGATCGCCTGCGCAAACCTGGCGAACCTCCTCTTCGTGCGCAGCACCGCCCGCAGCCGCGAGACGGCGATCCGTGTGGCGCTGGGGGTGAAGCGCGGCCGGCTGATCCGCCAGCACCTCGCCGAGAGCTTCCTGCTCGCCGCGGCGGGCGGGCTGCTGGGCTTCGGGCTGGCGCTGATGGGTGTCGACTGGCTGGTGGCGCTGGGCGCGGGCGACCTGCCGCGCGCCGACAACATCCGCCCCGATGCGCGCGTGGCGGCGTTCGCCCTGGCCGCGGTGCTGGGGACGGCGGCGATGTTCGGGTCGTGGCCCGCCATCCGCGCTTCGCGGGGCGAGCCGGGGCAGGCGCTGCGCGGCGGCGGGCGCGGCGGCAGCGAGGGACGCGAGCGCGCCGCGGCCCGCAACGGCATCGTGGTCGCCGAGACGGCGCTCGCCGTCGTGCTGCTGATGGGCTCCGGGCTCATGCTCAAGAGCCTGTGGCGCCTGGCCAGCGTGGACCCCGGCTTCCGCGCCGAAAAGGTGCTGACCATGAGCGTCGCCGCGCCTGACATGGAGGGCGGGGCGATGGAACGGATCGCGTACCGCAACCGCATCTTGGAGCGCGTGCGGCAGGTGCCCGGCGTGGTGGCCGTGGGCGCCAGCAAGACGCTCCCGCTGCACGGCGGCGGCGAACCGTACAGCTTTGCCCTGAACGACCAGCCGGGGGTGGAGGTCAAGCCGGACGCCGGTCTCTTCATGGTGACGCCCGATTACTTCCGCGCGCTCGGAATCCG
>DASVVI010000168.1:0-6019 GCA_036386635.1 Longimicrobium sp. | reverse complement strand
CCACCGCGGGCAACGTCGCCGACTACCGCCCCGCCTTCGACAGCGCCTACGCGCGCCAGGCGGAAGCGCTGGGGGAGCGCATCCTCTCCTTCTGGACGGCCGTGCAGGAGGGGGTGCCCCTTCCCGCGCCGCTCGATGCTTACCTGGACGGCGTACGCGTGGCGCGGGGGCGGCTGGAGGCGCTGGCGGAGGCGGGGCAGGTGGTGGAACGCGGCCACGCGGTGACCGACTGGGGCGAAATCAAGCGCATGCTCCTCCCCAGCTACGGCCACATGACCAACAACCGCATGGGGATCTCGCCGCGCGAGGAGGGCTACCTGATGCACATGGTCAATCTCACGCTGGGCGGCGGGCACTCGCTCTGAGGCTCCCGCCGGCGGGGGCTGAACCGGCGCTTCGCGTTCTGGATCAGCCCCGTTCGTCGTCAGCGGGATGCGGGGGTGTTGGGCGTCATCTGGCGGGTGAAGACCATGCCGTCGAACACGCTCGTCCAGTCGCCGCGGAGGGGCTGGTAGCCGAAGGGCCAGCTGTACACCTCGCGCAGCCACTCGCCGCCCGCGGCGCGGCCCCGGAAGTCGACGAAGGCGTTGTCGAAGCGCGTCGCGGCGAAGTGCCCCTCCAGCGAGCCGGGCACGAGGGTGGGGAGCGGCACGACCGTGCCGTTCTGGAAGCCGAAGCTCCCCGCCGCCGCCGTGAAGCCGAGCGAGTACATCTCCGCGCCGATGGCGCGGTGCACTTCGCCGCCCATGTGCACCGTCCAGCCGGTGGCGTAGGGCGCGGAGCCGGCGGAGGAGCGCAGGGTGCCCATCCCGCGGCCCACGTGCGCGCTCGCCGCCCACACGATGATCTTGCGTCCCGGGTAGTACGTGTTGGCCAGCCAGAGCAGGTTGGCCGCCATCTGCGCGTCGCGCACGCTGTTGTCCTCGCCCCGAAATTGTCCCGGCGGCGCGGCCCACATCATCCGCGCGTACGATTCGATGCTGGCCAGCGCCTGCGTCCAGAAGAGCGCCTCGCGGTCGCCTGCCGCGCGCGCCGTGGCGTCCGTCCGCAGGGCTCCCAGGATCCGAAGGAGGCGCGCCTGGTCGGCGGCCGGGGGCTTGAAATCGTAGTGCTGCGTGACGGCGAGCTCCGTAAGGGTGGCGGCCGCGGCGGGCCACTCCGGATCGTCCGCCACCCGCGAGCCGATGCCGCGGGCGAAGACCAGGACGTGCGCCGCGACGGAATCGCGGGCCAGGGAGCCGGTGGTCTGGTTGTCGAAGCCGGCCATCTCCAGCGGTCGCGCCGTGCCCACCGTGCCGGCCACGTAGTCCAGCGTGGGAAGCACCTGCTCGCTCCGGCTCCAGACGCCGAACACGCCGCGCCGGCTGGCCGCGATCACCCCCTCGCCGGCGCGGACGTGGTCCCACACCTCGTGCACGTCGTAGATCCCGCTCTCCCACGCCAGCACGTCGAACCCCATCCGCTGGTGCAGGAAGGCGACGATGCGGGCCTTCGCCAGGAAGGCGGTGCCGTCGCCGTGCGTCTCCTCGCCCAGCATCACGATCCGCGAGCTGCCGATGGCGGCGCGCAGCGGCTCCAGGTCGCTGAAGTCGCTGGTCACGGTGAGCGTGGCGATCGGGTGCGCGTTCGCCTCCAGCCACTGGGGCGGAGTCAGGGGCACCGGCGGCTCGCCCGGCGAGTCGCCGCACCCCGCCAGCCAGGCGGCGAGCACGCACGCGGCGGGTGCCAGTCGCCGGACGGGAGTGAAGCTCATGCTTTCCGATGGTTCGAGGTGCCGCGATGACGTGGCCGCGTGGCAGTGCTGCACATGCCCGGCCGCAACGGAGATCGTCCTCTCCGGGCCTGGCGGATGCCTACGCCCCGCGCAGCACCTCGTCGCCCGCGACGACGAACACCCGGTCGCCGGGGAGCGGCGCGACGGTGGCGGCGCCGGTGAAGGCGCCGAAGGCGGGAAGGATTCCGACGTCCGCGCCGAAGTGGAAGCAGGGGAGGCGCTCCCGTGCCACCCGGAGCCCGACGCGCGCGGCTACGTGTTGGCCGGCCACGTGCACCCCGCCGCCATCCTGGCCGCGGCCGGGCGGATCCGCCGAGGTCGTGGTTGCCGCCTCCGTGTAGCTGCCTTCGAACAATCCCGGGGATTACCCGAGTGCGTGGGCAAATGCGTTCAGGGGACCTCCTGCCAGCACGGGACCAAGCAGCGCCAGCAGCGAAGCGACCTGCGAGGTGACAGAAATCGCCAGGCCATTGTTCTGCAGCCACTGGCCCCGTGCTGCCGGTCCCTCCAGCGGAAGCACGGACTGCGCGAGTGCCAGCCCCCGCTCGCGCAGGATCAGTGCGGCGGGGACATATGCCGCCGCCAGAAAGAGCGAGAAGAAGGTGCCGGTTGGCACCGTTGCGGAAGTCGTGATGGCCTTCGCGTGCTCGGACAAGCTCGTCATCGACAGCGCCCAGTGGTAAAGCGCGTCCACCTCGATGACGCCGGCCACCAGCACCGCCGCCCCCGCGAACAGCACCGATTGCAGCCTGCGGCTCTGAGTGTTGAGTGAAGCCGCAAGCTCGTTGTAACGGTCGTTTTCGGCGCCTAGGGGTGGTCCGCGACCAACGTCCAGCAGGCACGCGCAGGCACCGGCCACCACCAAGAACGCGGCGATCAGCGTGGCGATCCAGAGCAAGCCAACGGTGTTCATCACCTTCGGAAGCATTCTCTCGAGGATCTCCGAAGTGACGTATCGCTTGTTCCCGAGCGGGCTTGCCCCCGCGAACGCCAATGCCACGGGCACCAGCAACGCGGTTCCGAGTTTCGCGAGAATCCCCGTCATCGACCCGTTCTGGACGTGATCGCGGAGAGCGCGAAATATCGTGACCGTGAGCACCGCGGCGGCGGCGGCGGTCACCGCCAGGAACATGATCGCAGAGCTCCCCCAGAGCAGCGCGGCCAGATCAGCCACCCCCTTGTCGCGCTGCGTACTGGGGGCACTCACGGACGCGGCCCACCCCGTTGAGGAAGGCTGTACCTGCACGTAGATGAACAGCGTTATCCCCAGCAGAACGCAGATCGATGCGATCGGTGAGAGCCAGGTGTAGCTGCGGGCCCATCCCTCATCAGGTGCGCTCATCGGGAGGGGGCCTGTGCGGAGGGGCGACCCTGGAGACGGTGGAGCGAGTTCCGGACCCGCGGGTCCGAGTGCAGAGACTGGAGATTTGTCGGCCAAGTGGATAACCGGGAAGGCGGGGAGCGGATCTGCCTGTCGATCACGTTAGAGGGACTTGCGCCGGAAAAATCCCGCGCGCGAGCGGCCCTCCGGGCGCCAGACTCCGCCTACTTTCAAAGCGCCAGATATGCGGGCGCTACCCAGCGCGCAGCACCTCGTCCCCCGCGACGACGAACACCCGGTCGCCGGGGAGCGGCGCGACGGTGGCGGCGCCGGTGAAGGCGCCGAAGGCGGGGAGGATTCCGACGTCCGCGCCGAAGTGGAAGCAGGGGAGGCGCTCCCGTGCGCGGCCGCGGCCGCGCAGGATGGCGGCGGGGTGCACGTGGCCGGCCAGCACGTAGCCGCGCGCGTCAGGCTCGGGGTGGTGCGCATACACGAACGGCGCGGACGGGAGCGGCGGGTCCGCCACGCGGAAGCCGAGGTCGGGCGGGGGATCGCCGGCGCCGCGGTCGTGGTTGCCGCGCACCAGCGTCAGCCGCAGAGCCGGGTGCCGCGCCCGCCACCCGCGTACTTCCGCCAGCACCGCCGCGGACTTCCCCTGGCGCGCGTGGAAGAGGTCGCCCAGGAAGACGATCTCCTCCGCCCCGGTGCGCTCCAGCGCCGCATCCAGCCGCGCGAGCCCCTCGGCGGTGGTGCCGCCGGGCACCGCGATGCCGGCGGCGCGGAATGTGGCCGCCTTCCCCCAGTGCGCATCCGCCACCAGCAGCTCCCCCGTCGCCGGCCGAAAGAGCGCCCGCTCCGCCAGCAGCACCACCCGCTCCCCCGCGACTTCCGTCTCCACCACACCCGTCATCGAGCTCCCTGCCCCATCCGTAAGATGTACCCGGCGGCCTGCGTGCGCACCGGTCTGAACGGCCGCTGGCCGCTTCTACCTCAGTGCCCGAATTCGGCGAATGGAATCCTTGCGGACGTCCCGCCTCGCACCTAGCGTACCGTTCGGAATTTGTTCGGACCAGCAGATGGAGCTGTGTCTTGCCGCCGAAGACGCTGGAGATCCGCGATCCCATCCACGGGTTCGTGAGCCTGTCCCCGTGGGAATGGGACGTCGTCAACCATCCAGTGTTCCAGCGGCTGCGGCGTATCCGCCAGCTCGCATGGACGGAGATGGTCTACCCTGGCGCGATGCACACCCGCTTCGAGCACTCCCTGGGTGTGATGCATACGGCCTCGCGCATGTTCGAGCAGATCCGTGAGCACCGGGGCGAGGTGCTGCGCAACCTCAACTTTTCGGAAGCGGGGATCGACAAGGACCGGAAGACGGTGCGCTTTGCCGCGTTGCTGCACGACGTGGGACACGCGCCGTTCTCCCACGCAGGCGAGGACCTGATGCCCCTCGATCCTACTACCGGTCGGCCGCACAAACACGAAGAATATTCGGCGGCGCTGATCCGCGCGCTGATGAAGGACGTGATCGACGACCACACGCACAACGACCTCGGGATTCGCGCGGACGACGTGGCGGCACTGATCGAGGGGAGCGTAAGGTTGAGGCGAATGCTCTTCTGGCGGCAGCTCGTCTCCAGCCAGCTGGATGCCGACCGTGCGGATTACCTGCTCCGCGACTCGTACCATCTGGGAGTGGACTATGGCCGTTACGACCTGCGCAGAATCATCGCGTCGCTGACGGTGGTGGAGGACCCTGAGACTGGCGGTCCGGTGCTCGCGATCGAGGAGGGCGGCTGGCACGCCGCCGAGTCGCTGCTCTGGGCACGCTACCAGATGTTCACGCAGGTGTACCTGCACAAGACACGTGTCGCATACGACCTCCACATCGCCGATGCAATGGGGGAGCTGTTGAGAACCCAGCAAGCAGGCGACGGGCTCGCGGACCCCGGGAAGTTCCCGCCGCCGACGGACGAGGCGAGCCTTCGTCTTTACCTCCGTTGGACGGACTGGCGTGCTCTGTCATTGATCGAAGAAGGGATCGCGGGCGTGCACGGCGATCGTTTGCTGAAGCGGCGGCATCACCGGATGGTGTACGAGACGAGGGAAGTGATGGAGGAGACGGACCAGCGGCAGCTGGAGCGCGTGCTGGAGGCCCTGGCTCCGCTTGGGCCGGTGGTACGCTCCGCGAAAAGCTCGTGGTACAAGCCAGACTTCGAGATCCAGGTTGCGCGGGACGTGCCGGCGCCCCACAATCTGGTTCGCCTTTCGCAGCTCTCCGCGGCGGTGAAAGGCGTGGCTCCGTCCAACAAGCAGATGGTGTACGTTCCCTATGACCGGGCGCCTGAGGCTAGAGCGATCGTGCAGGGCATTCACGCGAACTGAGGAGCGGAAGATGACCAGCGTTCAACACGGCTGGGCGCAGTACGCGCTGATCGCCGAGCTCGCCGAGCGGCTTCAGGACCAGCCGTTTGGACGCACCGCGCTCCAGAAGCTCACGTACCTGCTCCAGGAGCTGCACGGCGTCGACACCGGGTACGAGTTCCCGCTCCATACGTACGGTCCGTTCAGCTCCGACCTCTCCGCGGACCTGGACACCCTCGCCGCGATGCAGGGCGTGCAGGTGGTTCCGGACCAGCGTCAGGGCGGCTTCCACATCTCGCCCGGCGCACGCTCGCCGTCGATCCGGGAGATGGCCGCGGACTCGATCCGGCCGCACTTCGAGGCCATCGACCGGACGTTGGAGGAGTTCGGGGGAATGTCGGCGAAGGAGCTGGAGCTGCGCGCCACACTCGTGTTCGCGGAGCGGGATGCGCGCCGACGCGGCAATCCGCTCACCGAAGATGGCCTGGTCGACGTGGTCCACGAGATCAAGCCGAACTTCTCCACTGAGCAGATCCGCGCCGCGCTTCGCGAGCTTCGTG
>DASVVI010000167.1:0-2378 GCA_036386635.1 Longimicrobium sp. | reverse complement strand
ACCCTCACCCCTTTTTTTTGTCATCCTGAGAGAGCCGCCTACGAGATCTGCGCCGCATTCGGTACTTCTGCGGCGATCGAAGGATCTAGCCGGCGAAGCAAGAGGCCGGCGCCGCACCACGGACTCCTCGGCACGCGCAGTAGATCCTTCGCTCCGCGCCAGAGTGCGGAGGCGGGCAGAGGCCGGCGAGGCGCGTCGCTCAGGATGACAAAGGGAAGGGAACCCTCACCCCTTTTGTCATCCTGAGAGAGCCGCCTCTGAGATCTGCGCCGCGTTCGGTACTCCTTGCGGCGATCGAAGGATCTAGCCGGCGAGGCAAGAGGCCGGCGTGATCCGCCGGCCTCTCGAAACGGCGCTTCGCTGCGCCCGATAGCCTCAGAGCGGGGACGAACCGCCGGTTTCCCCGCTGCTCCCGCCCGCACCGGAGCGCGGCCCAAAGGTCTCCTCGATGGGCGGATCGGCACGCTTGGTGTCGTCCGTCATCACCGGCCACGGGTCGCTGGGCCCGGTCGTGGAGCCGGTGCTCGCGCCGGTCGCCGGGCTCGAGGGGGAATCGGCGGTGGTGCTCGACGTGGTCCCGGTGGTGGAGGCGCCTTCGGCCCCGCGAGCCTGCGCGCGGTCGGCGCGGGTGTCCAGGTCCTGGCGAAGGCCGTCGAGCGCGCCCTGGACGCGGGAGATCAGCGCGTCGAGGCGCGGCTGGATCTCGGAGACGAACTCGTCCACCTTGGGCCGGGCCCGCGCCCGCGCCTCGTCCACCTTGGGACGGATGTCGTCGAGCGCCGAATCCACCCGCTGGTCCAGCTCCTGGAAAGCGTTCTTGAGCTTGGGCCTGAGCTCCGAGAGCGCCGCGTCGATCTTCGACGCGATCTCCTCCAGCGGGTCACGGCGCTTCCCGCCGGTGCTGCCGGTGCTGCCCACCGTCTCATCGGCACCCAGGCCGGGCGAACCGTCGCCGGCACCCGCGGCGCCCGGGCCCGTACCGCTGAAGCCGCCGCCGGCCCCGCTCCCACCCGAGCTGCCGAAGGGGTCGTTGGTTGAATCGGTCATCGAGTTCTCTCCCGTGCTGTGCGCGAATGGGCGCCGGCTGCTCCGGCGCACCCCGGATGGTACGGATCACGTCCCGTGTGGTTTCGTCTTCCGCACCCCGCATGCCGTCCGGCACTTTCGCCACGAGCAGGTGTGCGGCATTTTTAGCACCCTGGCGGTACCGATCACTTGACGCTGCGGACCCATGCTACCCCTTTCCACGCTTCTCTTCGCCGTCTCCACGCTCCTCCTGGCCCTCGCCGCGCTCCCAGGCGCGCTGAACGCCCAGCGCGGTGACCTGCTGGTGGTGGCGAACAAGCAGGCCGCCACTGCCACCGTCCTCGAGGTGGTGTCGGGGCGCACCCTGGCGACGCTCCCCACCGGCGTCGGGCCGCACGAGGTCGCCGTGTCGAGGGATGGCCGGTGGGCGGTGGTCACCAACTACGGCGCTCAGACGCCGGGCAGCTCGCTCATCCTCATCGACCTGGACCGCCGCGCCGTCACGAAGACCATCCGGCTCGGCGAGTACCAGCGCCCGCACGGCGCCGCCTTCCTCCCCAACGGACACCTCGCGGTGACGGTGGAGACGAACCGCGCCGTGCTGATCGTGGACCTGGACCGCGGCACGGTGCTGCGCGCCCTCCCCACCGGCGAGGCGGGGACGCACATGCTCGCCGTCTCGCCGGACGGGCGGACGATCTACACCGCCAACATCGGCGGCGGCTCGGTGACGGCGCTGGACGTGACGGGCCTCGCTCCCGCCCGCACCGCCAAAGTGGCGCCGCGCACCGAGGGGATCGCGCTGTCGCCTGACGGACGCAGGCTGTGGATCGGGAGCAACCAGGACAACACTGTCACCGTGCTCGACGCGGCCACGCTGACGCCGCTGGACACGCTCCCGGCGCCCGGCCTTCCCTACCGCCTCGCCCTGACGCCGGACGGCCGCCGCGCCGTCGTCTCCAACCCGACGCTGAACGCCGTGCGCATCTTCGACGCGGCGGGGCGGCATGAAACGGCGCTGGTGCAGATCCCCGCCGGCACCGCGGGCGAGGGCGGCGCCGGCCCCGTGGGCTTCGCGCTCTCCCCGGACGGGCGCACCGCGTTCGTCGCGCTCCAGGGCCGCAACCAGGTGGGCGTGCTGGACCTCGCCACCGGCACCCTCACCCGCTACATGGACGTGGGCAATGGCCCGGACGGCATCGCGTATGCCGCGAGGGGGCGGACGCTTTCCTCCGCAAAACCGCGCACCAGGTCGCGGAACATCTGCTCGTCTTCGCTGAGGACCGTCAGCGGCGCGCCGCCGGTCGCGAGGTCAACGGTTGCCATCGTCTGCCACTGTGCTTGGGGTTGAA
>DASVVI010000166.1:0-1750 GCA_036386635.1 Longimicrobium sp. | reverse complement strand
CGCACTAACGCACTAACGCACTAACGCACTAACGCACTAACGCACTAACGCACTAACGCACTAACGCACTAACGCACTAACGCACTAACGCACTTCTGTTACGCACTCCCGTGCATCTCCTGCCCCGACAGCGTCCGCGTCTCGCCGATGTTGGGCTCGCTGCCGGTGACGATGCCCTTCACGACCTCGAAAAGCACGACGGGGCGCGGGGTGTTGTTCACCATGTAGACCACCGAGTCCGCATCCACGGCGATGAGGACGATACGCGGATCGTCTGGGCCGCCGTCGCGCTCGCCGCCCTCGTCGCCGAACCAGGCGCGCCAGTCGGGCTTGTAAAGCTCGTGGATCTTGGCGCGGTCGCGCACCAGGCGGGCGCGCGCGCTCACCGACACCCACTCGCGCGTGCGGTCGCGGTAGAAGGAGACGTTGACGTGCGGGTCCGTCTCCAGCTCGTCCAGCTTGTGCGACTCCACGTCCGTCGCGAACCACAGGTCCGCGCCCTCCGCCTGCCCCTGCGCCGCCATCGGGCGCGACACCAGGTGCCCGTCCGCGCGGCGCGTGGTGAACATGGCGATTTCGATCCCCTCGATCAGGCGGTACAGGTCCGCCAGCTTCTTCTCGGTGGGGACGTTCTCGGTCGCCCCGTGCTTTCCATCCTTCCAATCCGACATGCTACGACCTCCAAAATCCAAGGTTAGTGTAAGGTCCAGAGGCGGCCGGGTGAGCAGTATGCGTGCCGCCCGGCCTTGCCCCGCGCCCCAACGCGCGGCATCCTTGGGCGCCCTTTGACGAACCAACGCATCTCCGCACCGCCCGATACGTGAACCCGCGCACCCTGCACCGTCTCCAGATCCTGGGCGCCGCCCTCCTCTTCTCCACCGGGGGCGCGGCCATCAAGGCGACCACGCTCACGAGCTGGCAGGTGGCCGGGTTCCGGTCGGGGATCGCGGCGCTCGCCATCCTCCTGCTGGTGCCGTCGGCGCGGCGGGGGTGGTCGTGGCACGTGGTGCCGGTGGGGCTGGCGTATGCGCTTACGCTCGTCACCTTTGTGACGGCGAACAAGCTGACGACGTCGGCCAACGCCATCTTCCTGCAGTCCACGGCGCCGCTGTACGTGCTGCTGCTGAGCCCGCTCCTGCTCCGCGAAAAGATCCGCCGGAGCGACGTGGCGTTCATGGCGCCGATCGCCCTGGGGCTGGCGCTCTTCTTCATGGGCGCCGAGGAGCCGGTGCGGACCGCGCCGGACCCCGCGCGCGGCAACCTGATGGGCGCGGCGAGCGGGCTGCTGTACGGCTTCACGGTGATGGGGCTGCGCTGGACGGGGAGCCGCGGCGAGGGCTCGGCCGTCCCCACCATCGCCGCGGGGAACGTGTTCGCCTTCCTCCTCTGCCTTCCCGCCGCGCTTCCGGTTACGGGCGGGGGGACGGGGGACTGGCTGGCGGTGGGGTACCTGGGCGTCTTCCAGATCGCGGCCGCGTACGTCCTGCTCAGCGCCGGCATCCGCCACGTCGGCGCGCTGGAGGCGAGCACGCTCCTCCTGCTCGAGCCCGCGCTGAACCCCGTGCTCTCCTGGATCTTTCACGGCGAGGAGCCGAGCGGCTGGGCCATCGCCGGTGGCGTGCTGATCATCGGCGCCACCGTTCTCAAGACGTGGTGGGATGGGCGCGCCGTCACGGAGCCGGAGGCGGCGGCTGGGTAGGCCGGGTCCGGACCCCGCATCAGCCGGGGGATAAAATCCCCCGGCTGGAAC
>DASVVI010000165.1:0-15846 GCA_036386635.1 Longimicrobium sp. | reverse complement strand
GTGCGCGCCGGCACGCGCGTCATCTTCGCCAACTGCGACGGCGTCCAGCACTCCTCCACCTCCGACGCCGAGGGCGCCGGGAGCTGGGACTCGGGCCTGATCACGCCCAACACCACCTTTGAGCACACCTTCACCGACGCCGGCCGCTTCCCCTACCACTGCGAGCCGCACCCATCGATGAAGGGGACGATCGTGGTGGAATGAGGCCAGACCTTGCCCCTGGCGAGTGAACTCGCGGCAACAAAAGCACAAAGTCCGCCTTCGCGGACTCTCGGGCGAGATTCGTGTGGGAGGCGGGGTGGCGGCGCGCGGAGGAGCGCCGCATCCAGGATAACCACGAGCCTCTCGGAACGCGCAGTAGATCCTTCGCTTCGCGCCACAGGACGGAGCACGGGCGAGGACCGTGAGGCGCGTCGCTCAGGAGGACAAAATGGGGTGGAATCCTCGGCTCTCGAGCCCACTTCAGTGGGCTTCGCGTGGTTCCAGCCGGGGGCTTCAGCCCCCGGCGACGCGTCGGGGCCAATGTGAGACGGGCACCTCCTCCCCCGCCCCCACAACCTGCGAAGGCAGGTTTCCCGCGGTTGTTGCAGCGGTTTCAACCGCCGGTCACCAGCCGGCCACCAGCCGGCCACCAGGGCCTTCCGCCCTACAACCCGTACTCCTTGAGCTTCTGCCACAACGTCGTGCGCCCCATCCCAAGCGCGGCGGCGGCCTTGGTGCGGTTGCCGTTCGCCTCCTCGAGGGCGGAGCGGATCGCCTCGCGCTCGGCGTCGGAGTCGGGGGCCTGGTAGCGGCGGCCGATCTCGGGGCGTGAATCGACCGCGCCCGGCTTGCGGCCGTCGCCGGTGGCGAAGGTGCCGGCGCCCTCGCGGATCTCCTCCGGCAGGTGGCAGGGGAGGATGCGGCCGCCCTCGCACACGATGCACGAGTACTCCGCCGCCGCCATCAGCTCGCGCACGTTGCCCGGCCAGTCGTAGGCCGTGAGGAGCTCCATCGCCTCGTCGGAGACACCGGCCACGCGGCGGGAGGCTTCGCTGCGCTCGTTCCAGCGGGCGAGGGCGGCGGCCACGAGTGCAGGGATGTCGTCCGGGTGGTCGCGCAGCGGCGGGACGCGGATCTGGAAGACCTTGAGCCGGAAGTAGAGGTCCTTTCGGAAGCGCCCCTCCTCCACCATCGCCTCCAGATCCTGGTGGGTGGCCGCGACGACGCGCACGTCCACCGACACGGGCCGCGACGTCCCCACCCGCACGACCTCGCGCTCCTGCAGCACGCGCAGCAGCTTGGCCTGCATGGCCGGCGATACGTCGCCGATCTCATCGAGGAAGAGCGTCCCGGCGTTGGCCTCCTCGAACAGCCCCTTGCGGTCGGTGACGGCGCCGGTGAAGGCGCCGCGCGCGTGGCCAAAGAGCTCGCTTTCCAGCAGCCCCTCCGCCAGCGACGAGCAGTTGACCGCCACGAAGGCGCGCGCCCGCCGCGGGCTTTCCTCGTGCAGGGCCCGGGCGATGACCTCCTTTCCCGAGCCCGTCTCGCCGCGCAGCAGCACGGTGCTCTCCGTGGGGGCGACGCGGGAGATGGCGCGGAGCACCTCGCGCATCTTGGTGGTGGTCGCCACCAGCCGCCGCGCTCCCGCCCCCAGCACGGGCTCGCGCCTCGCGAGGACGGTGCGGATCTTTTGGCGAAGCACCTGGTTGTCGCAGGGCTTGGTCAGGTAGTCGTCCGCGCCCAGCTTCAGCGCCTGCACCGCGCTGTCGACCGTGGCGTAGCCGGTCAGCATCAGCACGGGGACGTCGTTGCCGGATACGCGCAGCTCCTGGAGCACGGAGAGGCCGGTGCGCCCCTCCATCTTCAGGTCGAGCAGCACCATGTCGTAGTGGTCGCTGCGCAGCCTCTCCAGCCCCTCGTCGCCGCCGGGCGCCGCGTCCACGGCGTACCCTTCGTCGGCCAGGAGCGCGCCGGTCCCCACGCGGAAAGCGCGGTCGTCGTCGATGATGAGGATGCGGGGTGTTTCAGTGGTCAACGGGAGTCCCGGGAAAAGTGCGTTGGTGCGTTAGTGCGTTAGTGCGTTGGTGCGCTTCAGACCGCGGCGCCGGCGGTGGCGGGCTCGGCGGGAGCGTCAGCGAGGGTCTCGTCCAGCGTTTCGCGGGGGAGGCGGACGGTGAAGCGGCTGCCGCGGCCCACGGTGCTCTCCACGGAGAGGCGGCCGCGGTGGCCGCGCACGATCCCCTCGGAGACGAAGAGGCCCAGGCCGATCCCCGCGATGCCGGGCTTGGTGGTGTAGAACGCCTCGAAGATGTGCGGCAGGTCGTGCTCGGCGATGCCGGTGCCGGTGTCCTCCACGATCACCTCCACGGCGTCGTCGGCCACGCGCGTCACCACGCGCAGGGTGCCGCCGCCGGGCATGGCGTCGCCTGCGTTGTAGACGAGGTTCGCGAGCACCTGCTGGATCGCCTCCGGGTGCACCGTCACGCGCGGGAGCGTCGGATCCAGCGCCGTCTCCACCTCCACGCCGCGCGTCTCCATCTCCGCCCCCGCCAGCGTCAGGACGCGCCGCACCACCGCGTTCAGGTCGGTGGGCGCGACGGCGTCGGAGAGGGGGCGGCTCTGGTCCAGGAGGCGGCGCGTGAGGCCGGCCATGCGCAGCAGCTCCTCCTGCGCCAGCGTGAGGAACTCGCGGTTGGGATCGCGCGGATCGCCGCGCCGCTCCAGCGCCTCCAGGCAGTTCTGGATGTTGTAGATGGGGTTGTTGATCTCGTGCGAGAGCTGCGCAACGAGGCGCCCCATCGCCGCCAGCTTCTCGCGGTGGATCATCTCCGCCTGCGCGGACCTCAGCCGCTGCTCGCGCGCGAAGATCGCCTCGCGCATGTCGCCGAACGCCCGCGCCAGCTGCCCGATCTCGTCGTCCGACGGGCGCGGAAGGGGGGCCGCGTAGTCGCCGCGCGCCAGCCGCACCGATGCCTCGGCCAGCACCTGCGTGGGGCGCGCCACGATGCGCGACACCACCGCCGCCAGCAGCAGCGCCAGGAGGAGCGCCGCCACCCCGATCGCCCACAGCGACTGCGTGATGGCGCGCGCGATCCCCAGCTCGTCCGTCACCGGGCGGAAGAGGATCACCGTGGCCGCCAGCCCGCGCGTGGGCAGGCTGGACACCGTCGTGAGGTACGGCTGGCCACCGAGGAGCACCCGCTTGGGGCCGGTGCGCAGCTCGTTCAGCTTCAGCGCGCGCACCTCCGGCACCAGCGAGGTGTCCGGCAGCGTCACCCCCAGCAGCGAATCGCCCACGATCAGCGCCACGTGAGTGCCGGTGGACTGGAGGTCCTTGCTCAGCCCCGTGGCGGTGAGCTGCGACCCGACGGCCACCGTCCCGAGGCGCGCCGTGTCCGCCACCATCAGCGAGTCGGACCAGGTGACCCGCTCCATCGGCGACGAGGCAAGCCGCAGCGGAACTCCCCCGCGCGGCCCCTGCGCCAGCACGATCCACGTCCCCCGCCGCGCCGTGTCCGCCGCCAGCACGCGGAGCGTCTCGTCATCCAGCTCGCGTCCGGCCAGCCTGCGCCCGGCGGTGTCCACCGCGATCACGTACTGCTTCTGCACGTTCTCGCGGATGCGCCGCTCGAGAGCCGTCGGATTCCCGGCACCCCAGGCGTCGGCCACGCGGGGGTCCACCGTGAGCGTGGCCACGCTCTGCGCCAGGTTGTCGTCGCGCGTGTCCCAGTCCCCCCGCAGCTCCTCGAGCGCGTCGCTCAGCTGCCCCGTGGCGCGCGCGTACACCTCGCGCTCCACCGCGTCCGCAATCAGCAGGAGCGCCGGCACCAGCATCAGCAGCGCGGCGCCCGCGAAAAGGGCGAAAACCTTGGCGCGCAGCGACAGGCGCCGCACCGTCGCGGCGGGGCGGGCATGGAACAGCGTTCGTTCACTGAACGGCCGGACGGTGTTCACTGAACACCTCCGGCGGTTGCAAACAGGGGCACCGGACACGCTCCTGGAAGGGACACCGCGGGGTGAAAGCTAAGCAGCGGCGCGGCTTTTGGCTACACGACGGCGCCTGGGCCGCATGGGGCACACCCGTTGCCTATAACGTGCCCAACTGGAACGCGGATCGCCGGACCCCGGAACGAGCAGGAGCACCGCCCGATGAAGCTTCGCACCCTCTCCGCCTTTGCACTGGTCCTTGCGGCCGCGTGCGCCAACGAGGCGGCCAAGGGCGACAGGAACACCGGCACCGCGCTGGAAGGCGGCACGCCCGCGGAGGTCAACTCCGCGCCGGCGCCGGCGGTCACCATCGACACGGCGGCGGCAACGGGCCCGGCATCGACGACCACCGACTCGGCGATCGCCCGCACCACGGCGGCGCCGGAAGCGGCGGACAGCGCGGCGGCAGAGCAGGACCACATGCAGCACGACAGCGCGGCGCCCGCGGCACATCCGTAGCGGCGCCACACCACGGGCACGGCCGATCCCAGGACCGGCCCGAACACCCTCAGATCCGAGGAACAGACCATGAAGGCACGTATCTTCTCCGCGTTCGCGATGGCCGCCCTGGTTGCCACCGCCGCGTGCGGCGGCGGTGAGGGCGAGGAAGGCGGGACCGCCGAGAACTCGACCACCACGCAGGACACGGCGGTGGTTGCGGGCCAGGACACGGTGAGCCAGCCGGCGGTCGTTCCGACGCAGGACACGGCGGTGACCACCACCACCACGACCACGCAGACGGACACCACGCAGGGCCAGGCGCAGGCGGGTGGCACCACCACCACCACCGCCACGACCGACACCACGAAGAAGCCGTAAGCAGGGATGGACGCCGGGCTCGCGCAACGCTGCGCGGCCCGGACTTTTTTCAAAACACCGGACCGAGGGTTATACCAATGAAGGCACGTTTCCTTGCAGTGACCGCCATGGCCGTGATCGCTTCCGCCGCTTGCGGCGGCGAGGGCGGCGACGCTGCTGACGGCGCGGGGACGGACAGCACCGCGACCACCACCACGACCACCACCAGCGACACCGCCGGCATGGGCGCGGCGACCACCGCCCCGATGCCGATGGACTCGGCCGCGATGGGCGGCACCACGGGCATGCCGGCGGACACGACCGCCGCGGCCGCGGGGACCACCACCACGGGCACGACCACGACCACCGACTCGGCCGCTCCGAAGCAGTAATCGGACGCTCGGCGGTACCCTGGCCCGCGCTTCCCCACCGGGGAGCGCGGGCCTTTCTTCGCGACGGAAGGAGACACGCATGAAGGCACGTACCCTCACCCTGGCGGCGCTCTGCGTCCTGGCCGCGGCGTGCGGCGGCGGCGGCGGGCAGGAGCCCAAGGCCGGCGACAGCCTGGACCCGGGCCCCACGGGCACCATCGACAACACCGGCCCACAGACCGGCACCGCCACCCCCGTCGACACCGCGACGGCCAGCGACGCCAGCACCGCCGGCGGCGCCACGGCGACCCCGAGCACCGCGCCGCACTGAGCAACAACAGCCTCACACAGAGACACGGAGGGAACCGCAAGAAGGAAGAGGGGCTCGGTGGTTTTCCGTGCCTTTTCCGTTTCCTCTGTGGCTCTGTGTGAGACGGCAGTTCGGGGATCTAAAACGGGGTCCGGAGCCTGGCTCCGGACCCCGTTTTGGTTCAGCCCTGCCCGGTGCTCAGCGCCGCGTGGCACCGCTCATCCGCTCGGCCATCTGGAAGGCGGCGTACACGTTCACGATGCCGCCCGTGGTCGAGAGGTCGCCGAAGCGCACGCGCTCGTTCTCGGTGCCGGGGCGCACCACCATCTGGTCCGGGTACTTGGTGGAGGAGTCCAGGATGATCTGCTTGACCTGCACCGCCGTCAGGTTCGGGAAGTACGACATCAGCAGCGCGGCCACGCCGCTCACCACCGGCGCGGCCATGCTCGTCCCCGAGTTGCGCTCGTAGCCGCCGCCCGGGATGGTGGACAGGATCTGCGAGCCAGGCGCGAAGACGTCCACCTGCCCCTTCCCCCAGTTGGAGAACGAGGCCGCGAGATGATCCGGCCCCTCCCACGACGACGCACCCACCTCGATCCAGCTCCGCGCCACGCCGCCGGCCTCGAAGCGCGGAGTGGGGAAGTTCTTCTTCTCGTTCAGGTTCTCGCCGTCGTTGCCGGCGGCGTGCACCAGGAGCACGCCCTTGGACTCGGCGTAGCGCACCGCGTCGTCCACCGCGCGCTTCTGCGGCGAATACCCTTTTCCGAAGCTCATGTTGATGACGTTGGCGCCATTGTCCGCCGCGTAGCGGATTGCGTTCGCCACGTCCTTGTCCCGCTCGTCGCCGTTCGGGACGGTGCGCACGATCATCAGCCGCGTCCCCGCCGGCGCCACGCCGTCAATGCCCAGGCCGTTCCCCCGCTCCGCCGCCACGATCCCGGCCACGTGCGTGCCGTGGTCGCCGAACGGGCCCTTGACGTCGCGGTTCCCGTACACCCGCTCGGAGACGTTGGCGTAGTTGTCGCCGACGATGGTGGTGCGCGGGTCGAAGTCGGGGTTCAGCGCGTACAGCACCCGGTCCTCCAGGTCCTTGCGCTGCTCGATCACCTGCCGGGGCGAGAATCCCTGCTGCGCGAGGCCCAGGAAGAGCTGCTTCGCCGCCGTCACGTCCTGCCGCACCGACTGGATGCGCGTGACGTTCTCCACCGTCAGCGAGTCGGCGCCGACCTGCGTGCGCAGGATGCCGAGCGCGCGGTTCAGCACCTTTTCGTACTCCCGGATCTCGGCGAGCGACTGCTGCGCGCCGGTCCGCTGCCGCTCCACCTGCGGCTTGACCTCACGGAAGAGGTCGTACTCGCGCCGAGCGTCGCCGCGTAGCGTGTCCGGGTTGGCGCCCTCGTAGCGGCGGAGCTGGCCGTAGATGCGGATCACCTCGTAGGTGTCTACGCCCACGTTCCGACCATCGCGCCCGCCGATGAAGTTCCAGCCGTGGACGTCGTCCGCGTAGCCGTTGCCGTCGTCGTCGCGGCCGTTCCCCGCCACCTCGCGCGGGTTGGTCCACAGGCTCCCGTCCAGGTCGGGGTGCGCCACGTCGGTGCCGGAGTCGATGATGGCGACCACGACGGAGCGCGCGGGCCGGCGGTTGGCCAGCACCTCGCGATAGAGCCGCTCCGCGCCGATCCCGGGGTAGCGGCCTTCCTGCTGCCACCAGTTGGCCGGCGAAGTATCCTGCTGCGCCAGCGCGCCCTGGGCCTGCGCCGGAATGCAGACGCCGAGCGAAAGCGCCGCGGCGCCGAGCAGACGGAAGTAGTTCATAGCGTTCCTCGAACTGGGTGAACCCGCGCAAAGCACGGCTGTGGCGGCGTTAGACCCCGCCGCCGCCCTGGCGTTCCGCCGCGGCTACTCCGCGGGGGACGGAAAGGCGGCGATGCGGCGCGTGAGATCCTCGTGCGCGCCCCACACAATCCCCTCGCGGCGCCGCAGCTCGTCCAGCCGTTGCGCGGCCGGCGGCGGGGGTGCCAGCAGCGCCACCACCTGCCGCACGTAGGCGCGGGCGTCCTCCTCCGGGATCGGCTCGCGCGTGGCGAACGCCTCGTCCATCTGCACGATCAGCTCGGAGAAGGGCCGCAGCCACGCGAACGCCTCGTCCTGGATCAGCATCTGGAGGAAGTGCCCGCTGGACATGGGCCCGCTGCGCCGCTCAATCTCCCCGCGCTCGGCGTCGATCAGCGCCTTGTGGAGCCGCAGCAGCCCGAGCCTGACATCCTTGAGGCGGTCGCGGATCGGGTCGGGCGGAAGCTCGGGACGGGGGGTGCGGGACGCCATCGGTCTGCCTCGCGTTCGGGTTCAGTCGCGAGGCCCAGACGAAAGAAACGCGCCGCCCACCCCAACAGCGACCTCACGCGGAGACGCGGAGCCACGGAGAGAACAACAGCAAAAGCATCACACAGAGGCCACAGAGGGGACTGCAAGCCGTAGAGAAAACCTCTTTTGCTTTCCTCTCTGCGCCTCCGCGTCTCCGCGTGAGCCAATTACGATGCCGGCTCCACCACCGCATCCCGCAGCGCACGCCCCAGCCCCTCCGCCTCGGCGTACGACCATCCGCGCGACAGGTGGCGCACGGCCATCACGCGAATGCTCCCCCACGGCGTTGGCACGGGATCGAAGCGCTCGGAGGGAAGCTGCTCGGCACCGAGGAGGCGGCGGAGGTGGTCCGCCGCCTCCTTGCCGTGCGCGAGCAGGGCGGTGGGGCGCACCGCGTCCAGCACGAAGTCGAACACGTCCGTGCGGCGCAGGCCGGCGGCGAGGTCGCGCTCGGCGGGTGTGGGGGTGGAGAAGACGTTAGTGTCCAGGCAGCGTACCGGCGCGGCTTCCTTCATGATCCGCCCCAGCATCCGCCGCGTGGGCGTGATCTCCGCCTTCCCCGCGGCCCGCCGCTGCGCGCGCGACGCCTCCGCCCAGATCGTGCGGTGGAAGCCGTAGCCGCGCTCCCAGAAGCTCCAGTAGTCCAGCTCCAGCGCCGTCGCCGGGTTCGAGCCCACGATGAACGCGCGGCACTCCAGCGGCGATCCCTCGCACACAAAGGGGCGCACGAACGCGGGGGAGCCGATGCGCGCCCGCAGCCCGCGCTCGAACTCGTCCAGCGCCGTCACGTCCACCGCGCTACCGGGCCCCCTGCCGCGACTCCACGTAGAAGTTCTCGTCCACCCGCAGCCGCAGGGCGTCGCGCGACCTCAACGGCATCGACTGCCACCGCTCCGTGGGGCGCAGCATCCGCATCGCCCCTCCCTGCACCGAGACGCGCACCGGCATCGCGAAGCCGGGCACGACGTTGGTCCAGCGGTAGCCGAGCTGTCCGTTGAGCACCCGGTACTCCAGCACGGGGATCTTGGTGGTCGTCAGGTACTGCTGGAAGACGCGAGACAGGTCGATGCCGGCTTGCTGGCTCACGTACCGCTGCACCTGCTCGCCGGTGACGGTCTGGTGCCGAAAGGTGGAGTTCAGGCCGCGCAGGATGCCGCGCCACTTCTCATCATCGCCGATCACCTGGCGGATGGTGTGGAGCATGTTGTGGCCCTTGTAGTACATGTCCCCCGACCCTTCCTCGTTGATGCCGTAGCGGCCCACGACGGGACGGTCGTTCTCGATGTTCTTGCGCAGGCCGACGGTGTAGCGGGCGCCCGCCTCCTTGCCGCGCTGGCACTCGATGTAGAGCGATTCCGCGTAGCTCGTGAACCCCTCGTGCACCCACATGTCCGCGATGTCGCGCGTGGTGATGTTGTTGCCGAACCACTCGTGCCCGCTCTCGTGGACGATGATGAAGTCCCAGTCCAGCCCCTCCCCCGTCTGCGACAGGTCGCGGCCGCGGTAGCCGTTCTGGTAGTGGTTGCCGTACGCCACCGCGCTCTGGTGCTCCATCCCCAGGTGCGGCGTTTCCACCAGCTTGTAGCCGTCCTCGTACCAGGGGAACGGCCCGAACCATCGCTCGAAGCAGGCGAGCATCGGCTTCACCTGCGCGAACTGCCGGCGCGCGGCAGCCTCGTGGTACGCCAGCGGCCAGAAGTCCAGGGTGAGCGGGCCCCTCTCCCCCTGGTACGTGTCGCTGAAGCGCGTGTAGTTCCCCGCGTTGACGGCAACGTCGTAGTTGTTGATCGGTTTCGTCACGAACCACTCGTACGTCGTGGTTCCGTCGCCGTTCTTGCGGGTTTTGCGCAGGCGCCCGTTGGAGACGTTCACCATCGGGTCGGGCACGGTGATGGCGACGCGCTGGCTGTCTGGCTCGTCGGCCTGCGTGTCCTTGTTGGGCCACCACGCGCTGGCGCCCAGCCCCTGCACCGCCGTCGCCACCCAGGGCGCGCCCGTGCTGTCCTGCCCCCACACGAATCCGCCGTCCCACGGCGCGTTGCGGGCGGCGCGCGGCTTTCCGCGGTAGTGCACCGCGATCGTCTTCCGCTCCCCCACCCGCTGCGGTGACTGGAGCGTCACGAAGAAGGCGTTCCCCTCGCGGCGGTACGACAGCCTGCGCCCGTCCTGGAGCATGCTGTCCACCTCCAGCGGCATCTGCAGGTCGATCTGCATCTCCCGCGCGGGCTGCAGAACGCGGTACGTGGTCGCCGTGCGCCCGCTTATGCTCTGCGCCGCCGGATCTATGCGCACGTCCAGGTCGTAGAACGAGACGTCCCACCACGCCCGCTGCGGGGTGATGGTGCCGCGCAGCGTATCGGCGCGGGTGGGGCGCGCGGTCTCCTGCGCCTGCGCGGCGCCCGGGAGCGCGAGGAGACCAACCAGCAGTGCGGCTGCGATGCGCATGGCGGAGCGGGGTCGAAGACGGTGTCACGGCACGGAAAAGCCCGGCCTCCCCAAGCTCGGGGGCGCCGGGCGCACTGCGCAAGGGGCTGTCGTTCGATCGTGTTGTTGCTGCCCTCTTGTGAGCGGCAGCGCTCAGGTGAGCATCTCGTCTATCTCTCGGAACACCTGCTCGCCAGGGATCGACGGAACCGCGCCGGAACGGAGTTCTTCCACGCGCCGGCGCACCTCCGCCCTTGCTTCCCAGTCATCCTGCGCTACCGGCTCGAAAGGATCGACGTAGGGCAACGGGGTGCCACGAAGAGGGTAGCGCACCGCATCTCGCGAGCTGCGCGCCTCCGCCAGAACGATCACCTCCACCTCTTCACCTGCTTGGAACGGCAGATCGGGTAGCGTGACGGAGCCGTCCTGGTTCACATGTACTCGCGTTCGATACGCTTCCATGAGTTCCCTCCGGGTTTGCGGAACATGTTTCTTGTGTGCGGCAAGTTCCGTGACCGAAAACCCGTTTTTGCTCCATCCGGCGTGAATTACCCGCTGCCGAAGAACGCCTCCATGCGCGCCATCCCCTCGGCCAGCGTGGCCTCCTCGGGGACCCAGGAGATGCGCAGCCAGCCCTCGGCGCTGGGGCCGAAGGCGGTGCCAGGGACGGCGACGACGCGGTGTTCGTCCAGGAGGCGCTCCGCAGCGGCCATCGAGTCGGCGGCGAGGTGCGGGGGGAGGCGGATGAAGGCGTAGAACGCGCCCTCCGGCGGCACCAGCTCGATGCCGTGGCGCTCCGCGAGGGCCAGCAGCGCGCGGCGGCGCTCGGCGTAGAGCGGGCGGTGCGCGGCCAGGGAGCCCGGCTGCGCGAACGCCTCCATCGCCACCCACTGGCTGAAGGTGCTGGACGCCGTGTTCACCAGCCCGTGCACCTTGATGGCGTTCGCGATCACGGGCGCGTCCGCGATCAGCCACCCCGAGCGCATCCCGGTAAGCGCGTTGCTCTTGGAGAGCGATCCGACCGTGAGCGCGTGCGGGTAGAGGGTCGCCATGGAGGCCGGCGGCTCCTGCCCGTAGTAGAGCTCGCGGTAGACCTCGTCCACCAGCACGTACACCGGCGGGCCGGGACGCGCCGAGAGCCCCTCGGCCAGCGCCCGCAGCTCCGTCTGCGGCCACACGCGCGCCGTCGGGTTGCACGGGGAGTTGAGGATGACCATGCGCGTGTCCGGCCCCAGCGCCTCCAGCAACGGCGCGGCCCGCGGCGCGAAGCCGTCCTCCGGCGAGAGCGCGACGGTGCGGTAGCGGATCCCCTCCAGGATGCACAGCTTGGGATACGCGAGGTAGCACGGCTCCACGATCAGCACCTCGTCGCGCGCCGGGTCCAGCGTCGTCTTGATGGCGAGGAAGAGGGCCTCCTCCGATCCGACGGTGGTGCACACGTTGGCGGCCGAGGTGCGCTCCGAAAAGCCGTGGTGGAGCGCGATCGCCTCGCGCAGCTCGGTGAAGCCGCCGTTGGGCGAGTACGGCGTGCCGTTGTGGCGGACGCGCTCCAGGGCGGCCTCGAAGAGGCGCATGTCGGGGCGCAGCACGGGCTCGCCCAGCCCCAGGTCGATGTCGCCGGGGCGCTTGCGGGCGTGGAGGGCGCGGATCAGCGAAGGCGTGATCCGCTCCATGATCGGGTTCACGGGCGGAAGTACCGGTACAGGGCGGAGAAGCAGTGCTCCAGCGAGTCGATGGAGCACCATTCGTTCGCCTGGTGCGCCTGCGACGTCTCGCCGGGGCCGAAGTTGACGGCGGGGATGCCGTGCGCGGTGAAGCGGGCCACGTCGGTCCACGCCTGCTTGGGCTGGATGTCGAGCGCCAGCTTCTCCCGCCACTCGCGGATCAGCGGATGGTCGGCGTGTACCTCGCCGGAGGGCGCGGCGTCGATGAGCTCCACCGTGGCCGCATCGCCCACGATCTCGCGCAGCTCGCGCTCGGCGTTCTCGGCGGTGTTGCCGGGGGCGAAGCGGAAGTTGACGTTGAGCACCAGCGCGTCCGGAACCACGTTCTTGGAGTTGGCCGTGGTGGCCTGCGTCACGACGATGACCTCGTAGAACTCCAGCGCGCCGAAGGTGATGCAGCGCCGCTCCAGCCCCGCGAACTTCTGCAGGAGCGGGATGGCGCGGTAGATGGCGTTATCGCCCTGCCACGGGCGCGCGCTGTGGGCCCGCACGCCCGGCACGGTGACGCTGGCGTGAAGGACGCCCATGCAGCCGGGCTGCAGCGCCTTGTCGGTGGGCTCCAGGATGAAGGCGAAGTCGATGGCGGGGAGCTCCGGCCAAGTGAGCACCGCCTCCAGCCCGTTCCCCTCGCTGGGCCCCTCCTCGCCGTCGTAGAAGATCCAGACGGGGCGCGATCCCTCCAACTCCTTCCACCGCTCCAGCAGCGCCAGCATCACCGCCACGCCTGCCTTCATGTCCGTAGCGCCGCAGCCGTAGACCCGGCCGTCGCGGATCTCGTAGGCCTGGTCTTCGGCGCACTTCACCGTGTCCAGGTGCCCCACCAGCGCCACCACCGGCAGCCCCGGCGCCCCGTCGGCGCCCAGCGGATCACAGACCACCGAGTTGCCGATCCTCTTCACCGACTCCGGCCCGGCGAAGGCGGAGCACTGCCCCTCCACCCACTCGGCGATCAGCGCCTCCTCCCCCGTCTCGCTCGGGATCTTGCAGAGCGCCAGCGTCCGCTCGGACAGTTCGTGGCGGAGGGATTCGGGATCGGTGTGTTGGGTCACGATTCGGTCCGGCTTCGGGGTACGGAACTGGTGCGTGAGTGCATGAGTGCGTGAGTGCGTGAGTGCGTGAGTGCGTGAGTGCGTGAGTGCGCTCGGACCCTGGGTCCCCCACACTTTGTCATCCTTGAGGGAGCCGCCCTCGCGATCTCCGCGGTGCACTCCGGCGCTTCTGCGGCGACCGAAGGATCTAGCCCGCGAGGCAGGAGGACAGTGGGCGACCACGAGCCCCTCGGTACGCGCAGTAGATCCTTCGCTACGCGCCATAGGTTCGTGTAGGGGCGAGGTCCGCGCGGCGCGTCGCTCAGGATGACAAACAAGGGGGCCAGTCAACACCTGTCGCCCGGCCCGTCCTCAATCCCCCCGCACTCACGCACTAACGCACTCACGCACTTCTGTTCACACCTGCACGTCGAACGTCCTCAGCACGTCGTTCAGCGACGTCTTCTTATCCGTCGATGCCTTGCGCTCGCCGATGCGGAGGGCGCAGGGGACGTGAAAGGTGCCGGCCGAGAACTCCTTGGGGAGCGTCCCGGGGATCAGGACGGAGCGGGCGGGAACGCGCCCCTTTGTGATGACCGGCTCGCTCCCCGTCACGTCGACGATGGGGGTGGAGGCGGTCAGCACCACGTTCGCGCCGAGCACCGCTTCCTCCTCCACTACGACCCCCTCCACCACGATGGAGCGCGAGCCGATGAACGCGCCGTCCTCGATGATGACCGGCGACGCGCCCGGCGGCTCCAGCACACCGCCGATCCCCACGCCCCCGGAGAGGTGCACCCCCGCCCCGATCTGCGCGCACGAGCCGACCGTCGCCCAGGTGTCCACCATCGTCCCGGCGCCGACGTACGCGCCGATGTTGACGTAGCCGGGCATGACGACGCACCCCGGCTCCAGGAACGATCCGTAGCGCGCCACCCCCGGCGGCACCACGCGGATCCCCTGCGCCTGGAGGTCCGTCTTCGTGCGGATCTTGTCGAAGAAGCGCAGGTCGCCGGCCTCCATGGGCTCCAGCGGGCGCAGGGCGAAGTAGAGGAGGATCGCCTCCTTGACCCACGCGTTGACGCGCCACACGCCGTCCACCTTCTCCGCCACCCGCACCCGCCCCGTGTCCAGCAGGGCGATGGTCTCCTCCACGGCCTCGCGCGTGGCGGGCTCCTTTAGTCGCTCGCGCTGCGCGAACGCGGCGGACACGGTCCGTTCCAGCTCCCCAAGCTCCATCCTCCCCTCCTTGATTCGCCCCGGACGCACCCGCGCAAACGGCGGCCCAACGTAGCCCGCGCCCCACCGCCGCGCCACCCCCGCGCGAATGGCACAAGCGCATGGCGCGGTGTAGATTACCGGCGCGGCGGCGGCAAGGGCCGGGCCGCCGCGAACCACACCAGGGAGCACCTTTGATGGCGGATCGAACGCGCCGCCCCGCGCTGTGGGCGGCGATTGCGCTGGCATGCGCCGCGGCTCTCGGAGCGGCGGCGATGGGGGGAGCCGCCGGCTGGCCGGGCGCCGCCTCCTTCCACGGAACCACCTACGACGACGGCGGCCCTGCGCCCGCCTTCGCCCTGGTGGACCACGACGGACGCCCGGCGACGCTGGACAGCTATCGCGGGCACCCGGTGCTCCTCTTCTTCGGCTACACGCACTGCCCGGACGTCTGCCCGCTCACGCTGGCGCGGCTGCAGCGCTCCGTGCGCGCCGCGGGGCGAGCGGGCAAGGACGTCCGCATCCTCCTGGTGACGAACGATCCCAAGCGCGACACGCCGCCGGTGCTCAAGAGCTACGTGTCGAAGTTCGGCCCGCAGGCCGTAGGTCTCACGGGCGACTCCGCGTCGGTGGCGCGCGCGATGGCGGGCTACGGCGCCTACACCATGCCCGCTGCGCCCCCGGCCGCCCACGAGCACGGCGGGGCGCCCGCGAAGCCCGCCATGATCTCCCACTCCGCCGTCGTGTACGGGATCGACCGCGAGGGGCGGCTCCGCGTCGTCATCACGGAGGGCGCGAAGCAGGAGTGGATGGACGACGACGTGAGGACGCTGGCGCGCCTTTGAGCACCGTCGCCGTCCTCACCGTGGTGCGCTACCGCCCCGCGCGGGCGCTGCTGGGAGCGTGGCACATGGCCGCGCAGCGCCCCCTGCTCGCGCGCGTGCCCGGACTCCGCTTCGCGCGGCTGCTGGGGACGGGGCGCGGGATCGGCTTCAGCGCCGTCCCCGACTTCGGCACCTGGGCGCTCTTCACCGTCTGGGACGATGCGGCCGCCTGGGAGCGCTTCGACGCGGAGTCGCGCGTGATGCGCCAGTACCGTGCGCGCGGCGAGGAGGTGTACTCCATCATCATGGCTCCGCTCTCCGCGCACGGGCGGTGGGGCGGCGTGGAGCCGATGATCGTCCCCGATCCGCCGGAGCGTCCCGATCCCGCCGCCCCCGTCGTCGTCCTCACCCGCGCCACCATCCGCGCCAGCCGCGCCCTCCGCTTCTGGAGCCGCGTCGCCCCCGTGGACGCCACCCTCCGCGGCCACCCCGACCTCCTCCTCAGCTTCGGTGTCGGCGAGGCGCCGTACTTCAAGCAGGCCACGCTGAGCGTGTGGCGCAGCGCCGCGGCCATGACCGCCTGGGCCTACGGAAGCCCCGCCCACGCCGAAACCGTCCGCCGCACTCGCGACGAAACCTGGTACTCCGAGGAGCTCTTCGCCCGCCTCCGGCTGCTGGGGACGCGCGGAAGCTGGCACGGGCGGGAGCCGCTGGCGGATGTGCTGGAGGAAAGTGCGTGAGTGCGTTTGTGTATCGTTCCACCAATTTGTCATCCTGAGGGAGCCGCCCACCCGGAGACCGCCCGCACGCCAATCT
>DASVVI010000164.1:0-9424 GCA_036386635.1 Longimicrobium sp. | reverse complement strand
GCGCCTATTCCGTCACCGCCACTCCGATCGCAGCCGCGTTCAACGCGACACGCGAGGAAGATGTGGAGCGGGCGGTGGCGCACTGGCATCCGCTGCGGCAGCTGCTGCTCCTCCAGCTCTCCTACCTCACCCGCGGGGAGTAGGCGATGCGCATCTGTATCGTCCTCCTCACCGGTCTCGGCGACGTCATCCACGGGCTCCCGCTGGCCAACGCGCTGCGCGACCAGGGCCACCGCATCACCTGGGTCGTGGAGCCGATGCCCGCACCCGTCCTCCGTCCCCATCCGTCGATCGACGAGGTGGTGGTATATCGGAAGAAGGATGGGTTGCGCGGGGTGGCGGAGCTGGCGCGGGCGCTTTCGGGACGCCGCTTTGACGTCACGCTGAACCTCAACGTGTACACCAAGAGCGTGTGGCCCACGCTCCTTTCGCGCGCCCCGCTGCGCATCGGCTTCGACCGCGCGCGCTCGTTCGAGGGCGTCTGGCTCGCCTCCAACCGCCACCTGCCGCCAACCCCGCGTGCGCACACCCAGGAGATGTTCCTCCAGTTCCTGGACGTGCTCGGCGTGGCGCGTCCGGAGCCGCTGGAGTGGCGCATCCCCTTCACGGACGAGGAGCGCCGCGCGCAGGCCGAGTTCTTCAGCGCACTCGATGGCCGCCCCGTCGCCGCGCTGGTCCCCGCATCGGCCAACCGCAAAAAGGACTGGCTACCGGAGCGCTACGCCGCCGTCGCGGACGCACTGGAGCGCGACTTCGGCTTCCGCGCGATGCTGGTGGGCGGCCCAGGAGAGCGCGAGAACGCCCTGGCCCGCCAGATCGCCGAACGTGCCGCCGTCCCCCCGGTGTGGGCGATGGGCGACGGCATCCGCCGACTGATGTGGACGCTGGCCGGCTGCGGCCTGGTGATCGCGCCGGATACGGGGCCGGTGCACATCGCCCGCGCGTTCGAGGTGCCCGTCATCGGCCTGTACGGCCACACGAATCCGTGGCGCGTGGGCCCGTATCGCGCCTTTGAGGACCTGTGGATCGACCGCTACACCGAGCCCGGCGCCACGCCCGATCCATCGCACTGGGACCCGCGCCACGGCCGCATGGAGCAGATCACGGTCGAGGACGTATTGGAGCGCGTCCAGCGCGCCATCGGCCGGTACCCCTCCCGACGAGCGTAGGACGGTGCTAAACTCTGCCTCCTCAAAAAGGCGTCACACAGAGGACGCGGAGGGGAACTGTAAGCCGCAGAGAACCCCTTCTTCTGTTCTTTCCGTATCCTCTGTGTCTCTGTGTGATAAAATGCGATCTTAGGGGATGAACGGAACATCTGAGCCTCGGCACACAGCTTCGCACCGGGTGGAGTACGCCCTCGCACGGACGTTGGAAACCGCTGTCGCCACGCTCTCCGAGGGCGCGGCGGATGCGGTAGGGCGGCGCGTGGGGCGCATCGTGCACGGGATGGGAGTCCGGCGCAAAGTCGTGGAGTCCAACCTGCGCCTCGCCTTCCCGCAAGCGGACGAGGCGTGGATCGAGCGCACCGTACGCGCCAGCTACGAGCACCTGGGCCGCGAAGCCGCCGCCATCCTCCGCCTCTCCAAGCTGGACCCGCAAGCGGTCATCGAGCGAACGGACGTGACCGAGGACTGGCCCAAGCTGCAGGCGGCGCTGAGCGAAGGGCGCGGCGTTCTCCTGGTGACGGGCCACTACGGCAACTGGGAAATCGCCGCGGCGGCGGTCGCGGCGCGGGGAGTCCCCATCGCGGCGATCGTTCGGCGCCAGGGGAACCGGCTGGTGGACGAGCGGCTGGACGCCCTCCGCCGGAAGCTGGGCGTGGAGACGATCTACCAGAGCGAGGCGCCGTCGCGCGTGCCCCGCGTGCTGCGCAAGGGCGGCATCGTGGGGATCGTGGGGGACCAGGACGCTCGGCGCGCGGGCGTCTTCGTCCCCTTCTTCGGGCGCCCCGCGAGCACGCACCGCGGCCCCGCGCTCTTTGCGCTCAAGCTGCGCGCGCCCGTATTCGCCTGCGTGGCGCGGCGGCTCCCCGGCGGCGCGGTGCGCTACGTCGTGGCGGGCCAGCAGATCGTGACGGAGCGCACCGGCGAGCTGGAGACGGATGTCCGGACGCTGACGGCGGCGCTCGCGGCGCGGCTGGAGGCGGAGGTGAGGGAGGCGCCGGAGCAGTACTTCTGGTTCCACCGGCGCTGGAAGAGCAAGCCGCCGCCGGAACCCGCCCCTGCCGAGCAGGGTACCCACACGACACGAAGCGCCCAGCGCGCGGCACCGGACGAGGACGAGGCGTGATCTACATCTGCATTCCCGCGCTGGACGAAGCGCCCACCGTGGGCGTGCTCCTGTGGAAGGTCCGCCAGGTGATGGCGGAGTTCGGGCGCGACTTCCACCTGATCGTGGTGGACGACGGATCGACCGACCACACGCAGGAAGTGCTGGAGCCGTACGCCCGCGTCCTGCCGCTGACCGTGCTCCGCAACGAGCGCACGATGGGCTATCCGGCGGCGGTCGAGCGCCTCCTGCGCGAGGCCGTGGCCCGCTCCACGCACCCCAAGCGCGACGTGGCGGTGGTGCTCCAGGGCGACTTCACCGAGTCGCCGGACGACGTCCCCGCGCTCGTTCGCAAGGTCGAAGGCGGCGCGGACGTGGTGGGGACGGTCGTCGCCGGGACGGACCGCGAGCTGCCGCGCGCCGAGCGCTGGGCCCGTCGCGGGCTCCCCTGGCTCCTCTCGGGGCGCGCCCTGCCGCGCGAGATCCGCGACCCGCTCTCCGGCTTCCGCGCGTACCGCGTGGCCGTGCTCAAGCGGGCGCTGGCCGCAAGCGAGGGGAAGCCACTCCTTTCGCGCCCGGGGCTCGCCGCCAACGTGGAGCTCCTGGCTGCCGTCACGCCGCACGTGCGCCGGGCGGACGCCGCGGAGGTTTCGCTCCGCTACGCGCGCCGCGAGCGCGAGACCCGCTTCCGCACGTGGGGCACGGTGAAGGAGGTGTGGAACCTGGCGCGCCGCACGCCCCGCCGCGGTCCGGCGCCGGTGGAGGCCGAACCAGCCAGGGCGGCGCCCGCGGAGGGTGCGCGGCCGGCGCGGCGGGGCCCGCGCGGAACCAACGAATCCGGAGCTGCGAAGCCGGAATAAAAGCGACGATAGACGGATGCACTTCTTTTCGATAGGCAGGATAGGCAGGGCGGCGCTGGCCGTGCTCGGCGTGGCGATCCTCGCCGCGGCGGGGCCCGCGTCCGCCCCGCAGCCACTGTACGGGCCCGGCGAGCGGGCGGAGTACCGGGTGAGGCTGGCCGGCGTCGGCGTGGGCCGTGGGTCGCTGGAGATGCTGACGGTGCAGAACGTCAACGGCCGCCCCGCCTACCACGCGCGCATGACGGTGCAGGGCGGCGTTCCCGGCGCGCGCGTCAACGACCTGTACGAGACGTGGATCGACACGGCGGGGGGCTACTCGCGCCGCTTCCACCAGAAGCTGCAGGAGGTCCGCTACCGGCGCGACCGCACCTACGACTTCAACCCGGAGCGACGCACCTGGCGCCGCGACAACGGCGACACGGGCACGCTCCCCACCAGCCGGCCGCTGGACGACCTGTCGTTCCTGTACCACGTCCGTACGCTGCCGCTGGAGGTGGGGAAGACGTACACGCTGCGCGACTACTTCAAGGAGGACGGCAACCCCGTCGTCCTGCGCGTGGTTCGCCGCGAGACGGTGGAGGTCCCGGCCGGCCGCTTCCGCACGATCGTGGTTCGCCCGAGCATCCGCACCAGCGGCCTCTTCAGCGAGGGCGGGCAGGCGGAGGTGCACTTCACCGACGACGCGCGCCGCGTGGTGGTCCTCATCCGCAGCCGCGTGCCGGTGGTGGGCTCGCTTACGATGCACCTGGAACGCTACCAGCCCGCGCGCTGACCCGCACCCCGCCCTCCACGTGACCGACGACACCCCCCCATCCAGGTCCGCCCCAGGCCCCGCGCCCGAGGCGGACCTTTCGCTGGTGCGCACCGTCCCCGTGGCGGGGCGCCCCAACAAGGTCCTCGCCGAGCAGTTCGCCGCCCCCGTCCCCGCCGACCCGGCCCAGCGCACCTTCGCGAACTTCCTCTCCTCGCTCCCCCACATCCTCCAGGCCGAGTCGTTCCTCGCCGTCGCCGACGCCATCGCGGACGCCGTTCGTCGCGAGCGCGCGGTGGTGTGGATGCTGGGCGGGCACGTGGTCAAGACGGGCCTCGCGCCGCTCCTGATCGACCTGATGCGGCGCGGCGCCGTGACGCATCTGGCCTCCAACGGCTCCGCGGGGATCCACGACTACGAGATGGCGCGCTGGGGAGGCACCAGCGAGGACGTGGAGGCGGGGCTGGCCGACGGCTCGTTCGGGATGGCGGAGGAGACGGGGCGCGACATGAACGCGGCTCTCACGCGCGGGATGGGCGCGGGGTGGGGGATGGGCGAGGCGCTGGCCCGCGACCTGGACACGCGCAACGATCTGGCGTACCCGGAGCTCTCGCTCCTCCTCCAGTCGCACCACCTGGGCATCCCCTACACGCTGCACCCCGCCCTCGGCGCGGAGATCATCCATCAGCACCCCGCCGCGGACGGCGCCGCCATCGGCGCCACTGGCCACCACGACTTCCGCCGCCTCGCCGGCGCCCTGCCTCGCCTGGACGACGGTGGCGTGGTGATCAACGTCGGCTCCGCCGTGGTGATGCCCGAAGTCTTCCTCAAGGCGCTGACCGTCGCGCGCAACCTCCACGCCGGAAAGCCGGGCCGCTTCACCGCCTGCAACTTGGACATGCAGGCCCACTACCGCACGCGCGTCAACGTCGTCGAGCGCCCCACGCGCCACAGCGGCGGCCGCGGCTTCCACATCACCGGCCACCACGAGATCATGGTGCCGCTGCTGGCCTGGGCGGTGGTGGAGCGGTTGTAAGGCGGCGTGGGTCGCCAGCCGCCATAGTCCTGCACGGAGGAGAGAATTGAATAGAGCACTCTTGCCGATGTGCGCGCTCGGAATCGCGTGTGGCGCGACCACCAGGGACGATGCACGGCCGCGCGGAACGAGGTGAGCGAGCCCTCGCGGTTCGAAACGCCCGCCGAGCCGGTGAAGAATCCTCTGTGCTCTGCCTCCGATGCAGACGTCTACACAGCGGCTCTAAATTCGGCTGGAGCGCTTGAGTTCAACCCGGAAATCCTCCGCATCCAGCGTGAGACAGAACCTCCCGAGTCGCCCCTGGGAGAGGGTGACCCAGCGGCTCGCTTGGCCAAAGTCCATCGCCGTTACCTTCCTGCGCTCCGCCGAGAGACGGAGCAGTCGTTCTGGAAGGAGAACCGCGAGCGAGACACGCTTCCAACAGGACTTCGGCTGAAGCGACGATACCGTATGCTGGATCGGCCGAAGTCCGAGATGGCGGGGCAGTCTCCCCCTTTGTTCCAGCTATTAAGCCCAGGATACAGCCGCGACGGGTGCCAGGCGCTGATTTACCTCGGTGTGCTCTGCGGTCTCTGCGGGAAAGGAGAATATCTTCTGCTTCGCAACTCTGACGGCCAATGGCAGGTGATCGCGCGTTCATTAGATTGGATCTCCTGAGTGACACTGCACAGACACCAACGCGGTAACCGGGCGCTCGGCGCCGAGATCAAACACAAGCACCCCGCCGCCATCGGCGCCGCCGGCCACCACGACTTCCGCCGCGTCGCCGGCGCCCTGCCGCCCCTTTACGACTGCGGCGTGGTGATCAACGTGCGCTCCGCCGTGGTGACGCCGGAGCTCTTCCTCGAGGCGCTGACTGTGGCACGCAACCTCCGCCCGGGAAAGCCGGGCCGCTTCACCGCCTGCAAACTGGACATGCAGGCGCACTACCGGACGCGCGTGAACGTCGTCGAGCGCCCCACGCGCCACCGCGGCGGCCGCGGCTTCCACATCACCGGCCACCACGAGATCATGGTGCCGCTGCTGGCGTGGGCGGTGGTGGAGCGGTCGGAGGGCGGCGGCTCGCCACCCGGCGGCGGACGGATGGGAAGCGGTCGGCACAATCCGGTCGCCGCAAAGCCTAAATTGATGGAGGGCGCGCCGAGCGGGCGGGGATCCACTACCGACTCTGAACAACCGTCTCCGACAGCTTATGGGCCACACGAGAGCGTCGCGTTGAACATTGGGGAGCAGGTTCGTGTCGCTCGGTGTACGGGTGCGGCGTGGCAACGCCACGGGACAGAATGGGCACGTCTACCTGATGAGCCGCGCCCCAAGGTAATCAGGTCGGTGCAGAACACGCTGTTAAATCTGAAGCACACGTATAATCCCACAAGGCTCTGCAACGGCCGAAAACGGGGAGGTGAAATGAGAAGAGCGGGTGGCCCGCTGATGCAGGCCACCCGCTTGGGTTTGATGTCTCCAGACGACGACTCTGAACGGCCGGCAGACTTACGAGCCGTACCCGCACGACCATCACCAGAAGAAAATGCTCTCCTTGCTCTTTGTGATCGAACCAGTCACGAGGTCGCGGCTCCGCCCGTTATAGACATACATGCACCAGGGCGAGTTTCCTTCCCACCGCCACGTACACGCCTTGTTGTACGTCTCTTGGCCCCGGGCCTTGATGGTCCAGGTTTTTTGGAGGTGCGGTCCGCGGAAGGTCCAGCTGCCGAAGTATTGCTTTCCCTTCTGAATCGCCCGCGCGTTGTACGAGCCAAAGCTGTAGGTCTGCCAGCCCGGGTCATCCCGAATGCCTGCAGTTCCGCAATCGTCGTATCGAGCGGGCAGATCGGTCCACGTAGTACACGGCGCGTATACAGGTGCAAGGTTCGGCACTACAAAGGCAGTCCCCCCCGTGGTGCTAATCGCGAGGTCTATTTCGATGCCGATGCCCCGGACGTTCGTGGGCGAGAACGCCGGATTATCCCAGCGGAAACGGCTATCGAAATACTTGTCGCCGTTAAACCAGATGTATCCAGAGTTAGGGAAATACGAGCCCTCAGGCGGAGCAGCGACGGCCTGGGGTGGCGGGAGTGCGCTGATGCTTCCCTGCTCCGCGAGGACGCGGGCCCGCGCACGAACGGCAGCGGCTGGCCACGTCTCCGCCGCCCGAGTGGCCTGATCACCAAAGTGCTGCGGCGGCTCCAGCCTTTGCGCCGCCCGCTGTTCTCCAATCTGGAGGATGTCACTGTGCCGTTTCACACGTGGATCCGAGACGGCCGCTACGACCCTCTCTGCGGGGGCCCAGATCTCTACTCCCCAGATCAAGGGCTCACCGGCCCGTGCTGTCTCCGCGAGCTCGCGGTGCTGCTCAGCACCTAAAACCAAGCCACGTTCGTCCGAGAAGGTGCCCGCAGGGGCGACGTTCAGCAGGGTAGCCAGCCGCTTACCTGTGGAGAGGAGGGCGTTGTTGGCATCCTCGGACGCGTGAACGCGTGCATTTCGAACTAGGGCGGCGGGACGACTTTCCTCAACCCCGATGTAATCAGTGCCGTACAGGCCGGCGGCATACATATAGAGGGCGACCGCAGAAAGGTCGTGGTCCTCCAGGAAATCCGTGACGGCTTCATCCGACAAGACCGTATCGAAAGAGATGCTCACCCGTCGCAACGGGGCCGGATCGACGATCTGCGGCTCGGCTCTTGAGCCGGTCGGCGCGTCTATGCAGCCGGCCACTCCCAGCACGAGGCAGGAGAGCAGTACGCTCATGAAAACCTTCGTCGCCCTAAACTGACGACGCATTCCGAGATGCAGTTTGCTCCTCATGGCTTATTCTCCCGTGTTCAGGTGCGTGCTCCCGAGGGTACGGGAACGGAAGTGCCCTCCTGGACTCGGCAAGAGCCGGCTCCTTACTCTCCGGCCAAGTCGCTGTGAAGGTGGGCGCGCCAAGACTTCTCGCGCTCATGGGCCGTGTACTTTGCCGGCAGACTGCCGTTGCTCCTCCTTTCATCTCGTTAGGGAAATCCAGCTTCCGGGATGGTCGCCGGGTGCTAGTGCGCTTCGGCCGGAGCCTGGCGTTCGTTCGTCCACCCAGTCGCTTCGCGTTAGTTGACATAATAAGAACGCCCTCCACCGTCGTCAAGTACTTTGTGGGGCAAATAGCAGGGTGCCAGAGGCCTTCACCGCCCAACCCGCCGGCGGCAACGGTTGGGTTGGCCTGCCGATCTCGCGGAGGAAGTTGAGGTTGGTGGTGTTGAAGCACTCGGCGCCGTCTAAGATCACGGCGTCGTGACCGACTCGCGAAGTGCACGGGAACCACCGAGTCGCGCGCCCACCACCGCGCTCGCGGGGGACGCCCACCTGCGCGGCGCTGCGAAGAGGTCGTGGTGTTCGCCTCCATCCGCTGAGGAACGAGCGCACCATCCTCCGCGCAGGTACGCCTCCGCGATCGGGCCGGAGAGTGGGGTGCAATCGAGTGGGGCTGCGACGTCTGGTCGAACCAACTGCGGTGGAGCACGTTCAAGCGTGCTGTGGAGACGCGAGAGTTTTTCCTCTTGTTCTACACGAGCCAGTGTGCGCTTCCTTCCGAACGGGTACTACAGACGCCTGAGGATCAGGAGCGGGTGCGTACCGCGCTCCGAATGTATCTTCCGGAGCAGCCTACCCTCTCTACCTCGTAGTGCGGTGTTCCGGTTGCCTCACGCACTACACGCTAGCAGCCGACTTGCGGCTCGGGGCGAGCTCCGGCTCGGCCGCACGCGGCTGATCTCCGAAGTTCGGCGGCTTCCGCGCTCGGCATCGTACCATGAGGCAACGCCACGAGCCCTGCGAGCGAGCACTCGCGTCGATGAGGGGGAGCCATGGGGATTAAAGCGCTGATGGTAGATGTGGATGGCGTTCTGGTTGACGGGCGGCCGGAAGACGGGCGTCACTGGCAGACGGCGCTCGAAGAGGATCTTGGATTCACGTCTGAGATGCTTCACGAGGCGTTCTTCGCTCCCTACTGGGGGGAAATCGTGATCGGCCGCGCTGGCTTGATGGAGCATCTGACGACGGCGCTTCACAGGATCGCTCCACAGGTAAGGCCGGCTCAGTTTGTCTCGTACTGGTTCGAAAAGGATTCGCGTCTCGCCACAGCTTTGTTGCCGGAGCTCTCGCTGGTTCGCTCCGCGGGAATCCGAGTGTATCTGGCGACCAATCAAGAACATCTGCGAGCCGCCTATCTCATCGAGCAGCTGGGGTTGGCGGAACATGTGGATGGCATCCTTTACTCCGCGCAACTCGGAGCAAAGAAGCCGGACAGAGAGTTCTTTGCAAAGGTCCAGGCGGCCGTGGGGCTGCACGGAGATGAAATGCTGCTCATCGACGACGACAGTCGAAATGTCGAGGCCGCGTTGAGGGCGGGATGGCAGGCGCTTCATTGGACGAGGGAGACCTCACCCAGCATCGTGCGCAGCTTGTGTGCATGATGCCTCCGTGAAGGACTCGCGACGACGCTAGCGAGGTAACGCCTATGCAGACGCA
>DASVVI010000163.1:0-1640 GCA_036386635.1 Longimicrobium sp. | reverse complement strand
GGCGGAGCAGTCGCGGGACGCGATCGCGGCAGGGACGTTCGGGGGGTGGAGCAGGGGGTGGCTGGAGAGGTTTCACGAGGGGAAAAAAGGGGAAAAAGAAGTCCTGAGTGCCAAGTCCTAAGTGCTAAGTAAAAGCGCACTCACGCACTAACGCACTAACGCACTTCCGTTCAGGACTTCTTCTTCCCCTCGTGAAATCTCTCCAACCACCCCCTGCTCCACCCCCCGAACGTCCCTGCCGCGATCGCGTCCCGCGACTGCTCCGCCAGGCGCACCAGGAAGCGCAAGTTGTGGATGGAGAGGAGCCGCATGCTCAGCGCCTCGCCGGCCACGAAGAGGTGGCGCAGGTAGGCGCGCGTGTAAGTGCGGCAGGTGTAGCAGTCGCACTCGGGGTCCAGCGGCCCCGCGTCCAGCCGGAAGCGCTGCCCCTTGATGTTCACCTGCCCCTCCGCCGCGATCCACACGGCCCCGTTGCGACCGTTCCGCGTGGGCGCCACGCAGTCGAACATGTCCACCCCCCGCGCGATCGCCTCCAGCAGGTCGTCGGGATAACCGACACCCATCAGGTAGCGCGGCAGCCGCTCGGGAAGCTCGGGGTGGAGCGCCTCCAGCATGGCGTGCATCGCCGGCTTCGGCTCGCCCACCGACAGCCCGCCGATGGCGATGCCGTCCCAGTCCCCCGCCGCCAGCGTGCCGCGCGCGCTTGCCACCCGCAGGTCCGGGTGCACGCCGCCCTGCACGATGGGAAAAAGCGTCTGCACCGGCCCCTCGGGATCCTCATCCGGCAGCTGCGCGAAGCGGGTGCGGCAGCGGTCCAGCCAGCGCAGCGTTCGCTCGTACGCCACGGTCGCCAGCTCGCGGCTGCTCTGCCCGGGCGGGCACTGGTCGAAGGCCATGATGATGTCGGCCCCCAGCGCCCGCTCGATCTCCATCACCCGCTCCGGGGTGAAGAGGTGGCGCGAGCCGTCGATGTGGCTCTGGAAGGTGACCCCCTCCTCCTCGATCGTGCTGATGTCGGAGAGGGAGAACACCTGGAAGCCGCCCGAGTCGGTGAGGATCGGCTTCTTCCACCTCTGGAAGCGGTGCAGGCCGCCCAGCTCGCGCACGGTGTCGTGGCCGGGGCGCAGGTACAGGTGGTACGTGTTCCCCAGGATGATCTGCGCGCCGAGCGCGTCGGTCTCCTCGGGGGTCAGCGTCTTCACCGTGGCCTGCGTGCCCACCGGCATGAACACGGGGGTGCGCACCTCGCCGTGCGGCAGGCGCAGGGTGCCCGCGCGGGCGGCGCCCTCCCTGGCTTCGATCTCGAACTCGAACAGCGCTCCCGCCTCCTGCACGTGTGCCGCGCGCCCGGCCCACCCCGGACCCGATCCAAGCCGGTAGTTTGCCGGAAGTTGGGGGAGAAAGCAAGGCGCCACAGGCGATGGGACGGAAGGAACAATCACACAGAGGACACGGAGGAAAACGGAAAGCCACGGAGACCCTCCTTCTGTAGGGCTGTTTGTAGCCACTGCGTCTTCATCTGAGGCTGCCGGTTGATCGGGCGGGGCCTGCCGAGCCGCCACGGTTCTCGCCGTTGGCGGGAATCCCCGCAGGGCGCGCCGACCTTTTCGATTACTAAGTGCCTTTTTGAATGATTGACG
>DASVVI010000162.1:0-3386 GCA_036386635.1 Longimicrobium sp. | reverse complement strand
ACGGGTACGAACAGGTCCTGCGGCGCTCCGCCAAGGAACGCGGAGCCCAGCCCCAGCGCTCCCGTCACGAATCCAATGCCGGCGACGGCGTTCAGGGAGCGTGCGTCGCCTTTCATCGTCCCCAGCCGGAGCCGGTAGCCGCTCCCCGTCGGCTCCACGCAGGCGTGCAGGTTCCCGTTCGCCCACTCGCGCAGCCCGCCCTGCGTCGCCACACGCCCGCGCGCGCCGAACGTCGCCCTGAGCTCGCCCACGAGCTGCTCCCACTCCGTGTCCTTCGGCGCGCGCGGCAGGGGGACGACGCGGATCACCTCGATGGGCATCCCCAGCGACGTGCGCGCCGGTGCCTCCAGGGCACGCGTCTCGAGAGCCGCCGCGGCGCGGGCCACCTCCCCCGCGTCCAGCCCGGCCTCGCGCCCGATCTCCTGGAGCTCCGCCAGCGTCAGCCCCGGCGCGGCCGTCGGCTGCGGGCTCGCCAGCTCCCGGCGCGCGGCCACCGCGAATATCTCCCGGACTTCATCGTCGTCGTAGGTGCGCTGCGGTGACATTGGCTTCTCTCGTGCGGCGGTTGGGCGTGACGGCTGCGTGTATGATATACGAAAAAGGCTCCGGCCGCCCGGGTGTACGGGGCCGGGGGCTCCGCGGGTTCACCGCGCGCGAAGGGGCGGCGCCCGATGAGCGCCGCCCCTCTCTCTCGCGCAGTTCCAGCGCGTTCAGCCCGGCAGAGGAACGGCGGGTTGGGCGTTGCGGCCCTCGGCGGTCGTGGGGTCGATGACCTCGAGCACCTCCTGCACGGAGTCCGCGGGGAAGCCGCCCTGCCGCGCGTGCTCGCGTACCATTTCCTCGTTCGGCGCGATGTAGAGGCAGGTGATCTTGTCGCCGGTCACGTAGCTCTGCACCCACTGGATCTGCGGCCCGAGCCCCTGCAGCACACCGCAGGACTTCTGCGAAATCGCGGTGAGATCCTGCCGGGAGAGTTGGCCGGCGCCTGGAATGTTGCGCTCGATCAGGTATTTCGGCATGAGTCCATCGCTCCTGATTTGAGGGGTAAGGGAGCAGGCGGAGCCAGGATTATGCGCGCGTCTTGTCGGCAGAACAAGAGTGGTGTGCGCCGGAAGGTGCCGGGTCCTGCGCCGAGTGTTTCCTGCGATCTTGCGGTGTTCCGCGCCGGGCGCGACTCTGTACGTGCTGGCCGTAGCTTCACGGCGCCGAACCTCTACCCGCCGATCCCGCCATGCCGGAACGCCTCCTCCTGAGCGCCGTGCTGGTGCTCGCCACGGTCTGCGCCGGGCCGGCGCGCGCCCAGCAGGACACCGCCGCGCTGGCCGCCGCCTGCGACCGCGGCACCGCGCAGTCGTGCTTCGACCTCGCCAAGCGGCTGCACGGTGGGACGCCGCGCGATGCGCCCCGTGCCGCCGCCCTGTACCGCCGCGCGTGCGAGCGGGGCAACCTGTGGGGATGCACCAACCTCGGGTCGATGCTCGAGAACGCGGAGGGGGTTGCGGCCGACAGCGCGCAGGCGCTCGCGCTCTACCGGCGCGCGTGCGAGGGCGGCGACTTCCTCGGCTGCGCGAACGCGGGCGGCGCCTTCGAGCACGGGATGGGCACGGCGCGGGATACCCGCCAAGCGGCCGGATTCTACCGCCGGGCGTGCGAGGGGGGCGAGGCGCGCGGGTGCTACGGGATGGGCGACCTGCTCTGGCGGGGCGAGGGCGTCGCGCAGGACTCGGCGCAGGCGGTGGCGCACTACCGCCGCGCGTGCGAGGCGAACCACCTGCCCGGCTGCCGCAACCTGGGGGTGCTGTACCAGCACGGCACCGGCGTGCCGCGTGACGTGGCGCAGGCGGTGGCGCTGTACCGCCGCGCCTGCGATGGAGACGAGCCGCACGCCTGCGTCTACCTCGGTTACCTGTACGAGCGCGGCGAAGGCGCTCCCGAGAACCCGGCCGGGGCGGTGGAGCTGTACCGGCGCGGCTGCGAGGGCGGCAGCCCCATGGGATGCAAGTACCTGGGCGACATGTACTGGAACGGCATCGGCGTGGCGGAGGACCACGCCGCGGCCACCCCGTACTTCCGCCGCTCCTGCGACGACGCGTACACGGAGGGATGCAGGGCGCTCGGCGTATCGTACGAGAACGGCGCCGGCGTGTCCAAGGATCTGACGCGGGCACTCGCGCTCTTCTCACAGGCGTGCGAGAGCGGCGATGCGGTCGCGTGCCGCTACCAGGGCGACTTCTACGCGGAGGGCACCGGCACCACGCGTGACGAGGCGCGGGCGCGGGCGCTCTTTCGCAGGGCGTGCGAGGGAGGAGACCAGGAGGCGTGCCCCCTCGCCGCCGGAGCGGGTGCGGCCACGGAGGGGAACACGGGCGCCGCACCTGCCGCGGACTCGGTCCTGGCGATCTTTCGCGACCCCGAAGTGGCGGGCTACCGCCTGACCGCCGCAAGCATGGTGAAGTTCATGGGGGCGACGCGCGCCATCGAGGCGCTCGCCGCCGCCGACTCGTCGCTCCGCACCGTGCTGCAGCCCGCCTCCCCCTCCGGCGCCGGCCTCACGCTCGCGCAGATCGTCGCGAAGCTGAACGGGACGCCGGCCATACGTGCGGAGATCGCGCGCGTGGGGATGGAAACGCGGGAGTACGCGCTCTTCATGCTCGCCACCGTGCGCGCGATCCCCGGCGCGATGATGGCGGAGCTGAACGGCGGCGAGGTGCGGGTCGCCCCGGGCGTGGAAGCGGACAACGTGCGCTTCCTCCGCGAGCACCGGCAGGAGATGGAGTTTCTCGTGGGAGTCCGGCCGTAGCGATGAGAGTCCAGCCGGCTCATGTCCGTGGCCGCCATCACCGCCGGGCTGTTCCTGCAACGGCGCCTCAGCCCGGCTTCCGAAGCAGCGCCAGAGAAAAGAACCCGCCGAGCCCCGCCGTCTCGCGGTGCTCCACAACGAGCGACGTCTGGGCGACAAGGGGGCCGAGCTGGCGGGTGATGTCGGTGGCCACGATGCGTGCGACCCCGTTCGCGGCGCGGCGCAGGAGGGACGGATGCGCGCCCTCGGGAACCCACTTGTCCAGCACGGTGGCGCGACCGCCGGGGCGCAGCACGCGCTCCGCCTCGCGCAGCGCCGCCAGCGGATCGGGGACGACGGCGAGGATCAGGTGCAGTAGGACGGCATCGAAGGACGCATCGGGCAGATCCAGCGCCTGCGCGTCCATCACCCGCGCATCGGCGGGGCGGCCCAGGGCGTCGGCGCGGCGGCGGGTGCGCTCCACCATGGCGGGCGTGAGGTCGGTGGCGGTCACGTGGACGCCGGCGGGGAGGTGGTCCAGATCGGCGCCGGTGCCGCATCCGTCCACCAGCACCCGCTCGCCGTCGCGGAGGCGCAGCAGGGCGGC
>DASVVI010000161.1:0-2534 GCA_036386635.1 Longimicrobium sp. | reverse complement strand
TGCCCCTGGCCGAGGTGCAGGACGACCTGGAGCTGGCGGACCGCTGGATCCTGTCGCGCCTGTCGAAGGCCGTGCGCGAGACGACGGAATCGCTGGAGAAGTTCAGGCTGCAGGACGCGGCGCTGCGCGGCTACCAGTTCTTCTGGGGCGAGCTGGCGGACTGGTACCTGGAAGCGGCCAAGCCCCGCCTGCGCGGCGACCTGGGCGAGGCCAGCCAGCGCGCCTCCCGCGCCGTGCTGGCGGAAGCACTGGACGGCGCTCTCCGCCTCCTCCACCCGGTGATGCCGTACATCACCGAGGCGGTGTGGCAGAAGCTGCCGCGCGCGGCCGGAGACGGGCCCGCGCTGATCGTGGCGCCCTGGCCCACCCCGGGCGCCGAGGACGCGGCGGCGGAGGCGGGCTTCGCGGAGGTGCAGGAGGCGATCGGCGCCATCCGCAACATCCGCGCGGAGTACGGCATCGCGCCGGGCACCCGCATCCCCCTGCGCATCCCGGCCGCGGGCGACGCGGCCCGCACGGCCATCGAGGGGAGCGCGCGCGCCCTGCTGGACCTGGCGCGCGTGGAGACGGTGGAGTGGAGCGCGGCCAACGGCGAGGTGGGCGCGAACGCCGTCCTTCGCTCCGGCACCGAGCTCTTCGTGCCGCTGGCCGGCGTGATCGACCTGGACAAGGAGCGCGCCCGCCTGCGCACCGAGTGCGGCCGCCTGGACGGGCTCATCTCCGGCACCGAGAAGAAGCTGGGGAACGAGAGCTTCGTGGCCCGCGCCCCCGCCGAGGTGGTGGAGAAGGAGCGCGAAAAGGTGGCGGCGTTCCGCGAGCAGCGGGCGAAGCTGGCCGACAAGCTCGCCGCGCTGGAGGGGGGCTCGTGAAGCGCCTGTGGATGTGCGCCGCGCTGCTGATGGCGGCGTGTGCGCACATCGAGGCGCCCACCGGCGGCGACGAGGACAAGGTGGGGCCGCAGCTCCTCACAACGCGGCCGGACACCTTTGCGCGCGCCCCCAACCTGCGCGCGCCCGCCGTCTTCGTCTTCGACGAGGGGCTCTCGGAGGAGCGGCTGGAGGAGGCGATCTCCGTGTCGCCCCGCACCAGCGCCGTCGCCGTCGACAAGAGCGGCGGCGAGCTGCGCGTCTCGCTGCGCCGCGGCTGGGAGCCGAACCGCATCTACCAGGTGGTGATCGACTCCACGGTGCAGGACCGCTTCAACAACCGCATCCAGGAGCCGATCCGCCTGGTCTTCTCCACCGGCCCGGAGATCCCGGAGACGTTTCTCTCCGGCACCGTGTTCGAGCGGCAGACGGCGCAGCCCGCCAAGGGCGTGCGCGTGGAGGCGATCCTGCGCCCCGACTCGCTCGTCTACGCCACGCGCACGGACGAGGCGGGGACTTTTGCCTTCGCGCAGATCCCGGCGGGGGAGTACCAGGTGCGCGCCTTCAGCGACCCCAACGCCAACCGGTCGCTGGAGCCCTTCGAGTCGCGCGACACCATCGTCGCGCGGGTGGCCGTGGGCGCGCAGCCTTCGGTGGAGCTCAGCATCGTGGCGCCCGACAGCTCCGCTCCCAAGGCGCTGGAGGCCACGGGCGCCGACTCGGCGATCGCGGTGCGCTTCGACGACTTCCTGGATCCGGCGCAGCGCATCGAGGTCACGCAGGTGCGGCTCCTGGCGCCGGACAGCACGCCGGTGCGCATCGCGTCGGTGACGATCGGCGCGCCCACGGACATCCCCGCGGGCGCCCCCGACACGGCTGCCGCCCCCGTCGCGGGCGACTCGGCGCGGCGAGGGGCGCCCGACGCCGCGCGCGGGCCGGTGCCCTCGCGCACCATCACCGTGCGCGTGGCGGGTGCGCTGCGGCCGGACGCGCAGTACACCATCCGCGTGGACGGGGTGCGCAACCTGGTCGGCCTCACGGGCGGGGGCGAGCTTCGCCTGCGCACGCCACGCGCGGCAGCGGCTCCGCAGCCGGCCGCCGCGCCCCGGCCCGGAACGACGACGCCGGCCACGCCACCGGCTCCGCCCGCGAATCCGGCTCCGGCTCGCCCCTGAGCCGCCGTCTCTCAACTCCCCAACGGGAACCATCGCCATGACCGAATCGTCGCCCCTCTCGGGGCTGCTCGCAGGGAAGAAGGGGCTGATCGTAGGGGTCGCCAACCAGAACTCCATCGCGTGGGGGTGCGCGCGCGCGCTGGCCGGGGCGGGAATGGAGCTGGCCTTCACCTACCAGGGCGAGATCATGCGCGACCGCGTCACCCGCACGGTGGCCGAGCTGGGCGATGTCCTGCTGATGGACCTGGACGTGCGCGACGAGGCTCAGGTCGCGGCCGTCTTCGGGGCGCTCAAGGAGCGGTGGGGGCAGCTTGACTTTCTCCTCCACTCCGTCGCCTTCGCGCCCAAGGCCGCGATGGCGAACCCGTTCATCGAGACGCAGCGCGACGACTTCCTCGCGGCGCACGAGATCTCCGCCTACTCGCTCGTCGCCCTGTCGCGCGCGGCCTCGGCGATGATGCCGGAGGGGGGGAGCATCGTAACCATGACCTAC
>DASVVI010000160.1:0-1770 GCA_036386635.1 Longimicrobium sp. | reverse complement strand
TGTACACGTACCCCGACGTGGTCGTCTTTTGCGGTGAACCGATGCTGGAGGACGACCATTTCGACACGCTGCTGAACCCCACCGTCATCATCGAGGTGCTCTCCCCCTCCACGGAGCGGTACGACCGGGGCGACAAGTGGGCGCACTTCAGGCAGATGGAGACTCTCCAGACGTACGCGCTGATCGCGCAGGATGAGATGCGCGTGGAGACGTTCACGCGCCGAGAAGATGAGTGGATTTACGCGGAGTCGAGCGGGGCGGAGGGGGTGCTGAGCCTTCCGGCCGCGGGCTGCTCGGTGCCGTTGGATGCGATCTACGAGCACGTGCTCGCGGGCAACGCCGCGGGTGAACGGACGGCGTAAGCACGGGGGCTACAAGCTGTTACGGGATTGTTCCGGCACGGGTCGTGCGTCCCCGCGTGGCGAACCCTTTATCGTCTAAGGTGATGCCGCTACGTAATTTCGAAGACTCGCGAGGACAGGCCTGCACGGTGTGGAACGTCACGCCCTTTGCGGTGCAGGGGACGGAGAGGCGGATGGTGGAGCGCCGCGTCTCCACGGGCGTGGTGTACAGCGGGCCGGAGCGCCGGGCCAGCCGGGATCGCCGCCTGCGCTCGCCCGGGCTGATGATGCCGGGGCTGGGATCCGGCTGGCTCTGCTTCGAACGGGGAGAGGAGAAGCGCCGCCTCACTCCCATCCCGCCCGGCTGGGAGGCCGCGCCGGACAGGGAGCTCGAGGAGCTCTTCGACCAGGCACGGCCGGTTCCCCGCCGCTCGCTGGCGCTTTCGTAGGAAGCCGCGGGTTTGGGGGAAATGAAGGAGGCGCGGGGAAAAACTCCCGCGCCTCGCCTATCCGTGTGCGTACGTCAGCCTGGAACCCCGGCCTAGCGGCGCTCGCGGCTGTTCACCTGCCGTTCGTGGTGCTCGATGTGGTCCAGCACCCTCTCGGGAGCCACGTCCTGCGCCAGCTCGCGGAGCTCGGGGTGCTGGGCCGCGTCCACATCCATCCGCCGGGCGATCTCCGTCACCAGCGTGATGAGCTGGGTGATCTCGTGCTCGGAGAGGAGCGATACCTGTAGGTCCAGGTCGGCGCGTTTGTCCGCCTGCGCCTGCATGCGGTTCTGCGAGATGAGGACAAAGGTGGAGAGGAAGATCGCCTCCACCGACGCGATCATGGCCAGCACCACGAACGACGGGTCGAAGCGCGGGACCGGCGTCCACCCCAGGTTGATGACGATCCACGAGCCGAAGATCGTCAGGTGGATGTACACGAAGAGCATGCTCCCCGTGAAGCGCGTCACCCGGTCGGCGATGCGGTCCTGCCTGCTCTTGCGCAGCTCGTCCTCGCGCCGGCGCTCGAGGAGCGCGACGATGTTGCGGTCCACCACGCCGGCCATCTCCGGCGTCTGGTCCCGGTCCGGGATCAGGCGCCGGTGGCCGAGCTGCGCGTCGCGCGGCGTGTCCATCAGGTGCCGGTCCCCACTTCGGCCGTGCGGCTCCCCGCGCTGGTAGGCGTAATCGGAGTGGGCACGCGCTCGCCGTTGGGGAGGATGGGGCGGTGGGTCGCGAGGTCGAAGCCGTACCCGGTCGGGAGGACGTGGACCAGCGTGTCGGTCAGCGCCAGCACGTCCTCGTCGCTCGCGTTGGGAGCGCTGGAGTGGGTGACGTGGCCGTCGAAGACCAGCACCGCGTTCTCCCCCAGCACGGTGAAGCTCTCCCCCAGCTCCACCTCCACCGCGGTGTTCTCGTCGATCCCGATGCCCAGCACCTGC
>DASVVI010000159.1:0-11887 GCA_036386635.1 Longimicrobium sp. | reverse complement strand
CGGACCGGCTCGGATCGTGGGCAGCGGTGTACACGGTGCGGAACCCTCTGCCCGCCGAAACGATGATCTCTCCCGCCATCTACCGCGGCCTCGCGGATGCCGTCGTCCTGGGGCACCTCGCCTTCGTGCTCTTTGTGGCTGGAGAACCACCTGAGGCTGCTGGGCGGGGCCGATGCGTACCGGGTCGGCTTCGTGGACCGCTACATCCTCCACATCCTCTACCCACAGGGGCTTACGCGCGGCACGCAGATGGTGCTGGGCGCGATCGTGCTGGCGGTGAACGGCTACGTGTACGCCCGCCTGGCGGCACGGCGCCGCGCCCCCCGCCTCAGCGGTGCTCGAAGCGCAGGCTGAGCAGCTCCACAAGCTCGGTGGCGCCGGCTTCGCGGGCCACCGCCAATCCGTCGCGGTAGTGCGACCCGGCGCGGATGGGGTCCTCGGCCTCGTACGCGATCTCCCCCAGCATGAAGTGGCACTGCAGCATGCGCAGCCGGTCCCCGGCGCGCGTGAAGGCGCGCACCGACTCGGCCAGGCGCGTGCGTGCTTCGTTGCGCACCCCGCGCGCGTGGTGCACGCACGCCAGCGCGAGCCCGCCCAGCGCCGCGCGATGGTCGTCGCGGGCCCGCCGCCCCGTCTTCAGCGCCGCCTCCGCCGAGTCCTGCGCCGCCGCCAGCTCGTTCCGCGCCACCTGCGCTACCGCGCGGTTCGCCTGCACCAGCAGCAGCGTCCATTCGTCGCCCTCCGCGTGCGCCGCAACTTCGGCGGCGGCGAAGCGGGCCAGCGCCTCGTCCGTGTCGCCGCGAAGGGCGGCCACGATCCCCAGGTTCACCTCCGCGCGCCCGTGCTCCGCCTCGTCTCCTGCGAGCGCGTTGCGGGCGGCGGTCTCCGCGTCGTCCAGCAGCCCCGCATGAATGCGCGCCGCCGCCGACTCGTTCAGCGCCGCGCCGAGCAGCCTCGGCAGCCGCAGCCTGCGCGCGAGCTCGGCGGCCTCGCGGGCGAGTGTATCCGCCCGCCCCCAGGCCATCCGCCCCCGCGCCGCCTCCGCCGACGCCAGCACGTGCTCCACCGCCCCCGCCACGTCCCCCAGCGCTGGCGCGGAAGGCTCGGCCGCGGCATGCGGCCGCGCCGCGGGGACGTAGGCGCCGGGCGGGATGTCGTCGAGAAGAGTTGCGGTGGTGGTGGTCACGGGAGCGGAGTGCGTTAGTGCGTTAGTGCGTTAGTGCGTTAGTGCGTTAAGTCTGCGGGCGATCCCCCCCTTTTGTCATCCTGAGGGAGCCGCCGCGCAGATCTACGCACATCTCAAAACTCGTGCGGCGACCGAAGGATCTAGCCGGCGAGGCAGGAGGTCGGCCTGTAACCACGAGCCCCTCGGTACGCGCAGTAGATCCTTCGCGTCGCGCCAGAGGTTGGAGCGGTGGAAAGGGCGGAGAGGCGCTTCGCTCAGGATGACAAAAGGTCAGGGCGCCGGGCCGTGCGCACTCACGCACTCACGCACTCACGCACTCACGCACTCCGCCCTACACCGAAAGCCCGCCCGTCTCCGGCAACACCTCGGCGATCAGGCAGGGGAACGAGATCGCGAACACGGTGCCGTCCGTGGGGTCGAATTCGGCCCAGGCGCGGCCGCCGACCGACTCGATGGTCTCGCGCACGATGGCCAGGCCCAGGCCCGTGCCCTCCTCGCCGGTGACGGTGCCCTCGTGGGCGCGGAAGAAGCGGCGAAAGAGCTCCGGACGCGCCTCCTCGGGCACACCCAGACCGTTGTCGCGCACCCGCACGATCACCTCGCAAGGATCGCCGTCGCGCACGGTGCCCTCCACGCGCACCCAGTGGTCCGGCTTCCCCGGATCGCGGTACTTGATGGCGTTCGACACGTAGTTGGTGAGGCACAGCTCCACGGCCGCGGCGGGAACCTCCACGATGGGGAGGTCGGGCGCGAGCTCCACGCGCACCCGCCGCGCCTCCGCGAAGTCGCGAAGCTGCCGCGCCACCTCGGCGGCCGCATCCGAGAGAAGGATGTTGCGCGACGACTGCGAACCGTCCACCTCTACGCGCGAGAGCTCCAGGAGGTCCTCCAGCACGCTCTGCATCCCGTCCGCGTTGCGGGCGATGATGTCGGTGAACTTCTCTCGCTGCGACGCCACGCTCCCCACCCACTCCTCGCGCAGCATCTCGTTGGCGCCGCGCACGGTGTTGATGCGGTTCTTCATCTCGTGCGTGAGGGAGCGGTTGAAGGCGCGCAGCCGGTCCTCGCGCTCCCTCACCCGCGCCTCGGCCAGCGAGAGGAAGTGGTTCGTGGTGTACTGCTGGATCACCGCCACCGCGCGGAACACGCGGTGCGAGCAGGCCAGCAGCTCCGCGGGCGAGCAGCCGGGCCCCATCCGCTCCGCCGTCTCGGCCAGGTGGTCGAAGAGGATCCCGCCGAGGATCTCGTACTCCTTGAGGATCTGGTGCGCCTCGAAGCCCTGCGCGTGGCGAAGCGCCCCCAGCTCCATCGCCTTCGCCACCACGGGCACGTCCGCCGTGATCTCGGCCGCCACGTCGCCCACGTAGTCCGCGATTCCGTCCACCAGCAGGGGCACGTGGTTCAGCAGCTCTTCGGAGGGAAAGATGTTGGTCGGATGAATCGCCACCCGGTCCACGATCCGCTCCAGCCAGCGTCCCACCAGCGATTCGCGGGCGTCGCGGACGCTGTTGGCCATCGTCCGCGCAAGAGGTTCGTGGGAGGAGATCATCGTGTCCTTCGGCGTCGGGATGCGTCGGAGGACCGCGTGCCATTAGCACGCGGCCGGACCTGCACAGGCAAGTCCGGCCTCTCAGCGCAATCGCCGTTCCGGCGCGACGGCGGACGACAAACAGGCGGCGGGCGCCGGATCACACCGACGCCCGCTGTTCGCTACTTTCGAGGAACGATTCGACTTCGTATCCACTCCGCCAATTCGTCCTCCCCCAGCTCGCCCGAGGCGACACCGATCATCGTCGCGGTAGCCACGTCGTCCGCCGCTTCCAGCAGCAGCCCGTTGCGGTAGAGGAAGACGAACATCGCGGTGAATGCGATCCGCTTGTTTCCGTCTACGAAGCCGTGGTTCCGCGCGAGTCCATACGCGTAGCTCGCGGCGAGGTCCGAAAGGCCGCATTCTGGAGCATACATCCAGCGATTGACGGGACGCGACAGCGCTGACTCAATGAGTGCGGCATCACGAACGCCGTGGCTTCCACCATATCGCTCGAACAACCCGAGGTGCAGCAGTTCGACGGCTTCCAGTGTGAGCCAGCGTGGCTCTTGCACTCTGCCCGCCTACTTCGCAAGCTCGCGGAGCACGTTGGAGTACTTCGCGTTCAGCACCTCGAACGCCTCCAAAGACTCCGCGAGATCTGGATCGAAGGGGGTGAGGAGGACTCCCGCATCCGTCTTGACCACGTACAGGAAGGTGCCTTCCTGCAACCCCATTTCCTCAAGCAACTCTGGCGGCAGAGTGGCACTTTGGCCGCGTTCACCGCCGCTGATTACGATTCTGTGGTTCATGCGCGCCTCTCCATAGGAAGTATGGAGAACCATAACAGCATCGGCGATGAGATTCCATCGCTAACCTGCCCAACGCCTTAACTCCGCCAGGTCCTGCCCAATGCTGCGCGGGCGGTGGCGAATGCGGGGCGCTACACGCCGGCCATCGTCTCGCGGGCGGAGGCGCGGCCTTCGTCGGTGAGGGCGAGGTGCTCGCCGGTGCGGGTGAGGAGGCCGGCGCTCTCGGCGCGGCGCACCACGACGCGGGCGAAGTCGGGCGCCCAGCGCAGGTGCTCGTGCAGGTGGCGCTCGCGGCTCTCCACGGCGGCCTGCGGGGAGCCCTCGTGGTCCAGCAGGTGGATCGTGAGGATCGCCTGCGCGAACTCCCAGCGCTGGCGGGCGCGGCGCCGCGCCACCGCCACCACCCCGCGCTCAGGCGCGAAGAGGAGGGACAGGAAGAAGGCCAGTCCCGTGCACGTCGCCATGGGGCCGGCGATGGACACGTCGAGCAGGTACGACATCCAGTACCCCGCCAGCGCGCTCGCCACCCCGATCCCCACGCTCAGCGCCATCATGCGCGGCAGGCGGTCGGTGATGAGGTAGGCGGCGGCCGGCGGCGCGATCATCAGCGCCACCACCAGCACCGAGCCCACCGCGTCGAACGCGCCGACGGCCGTTACCGAGACCAGCGTCATGAAGGCGTAGTGCAGCGCGCCCGGCGCGAAGCCGAGGGCCCCGGCCAGCGCCGCATCGAAGGTGGTGAGCTTCAGCTCCTTGAAGAACGCCCCGATGAAGGCCGCGTTCAGCAGGAGGATGGCGCCCATCACCCAGAGCGTGCGCGGGCCCAGGTCCGTGCCGCCCCAGGAGTAGCGGTTGAAGGGGGCGAAGGCCAGCTCCCCCAGCAGCACCGCGTCCACGTCCAGGTGCACGTTGCCGGCATAGCGCGAGATCAGGATGACGCCCACGCTGAAGAGCGCGGGGAAGACGAGGCCGATGGCGGCGTCTTCCTTGACGCGGCGCGTGCGGTGGAGGAGCTCCACCAGCGTCACCGTGAGCACGCCCGTGGCCGCCGCCGCGGCGATCAGGAGCGGTGAGGCGATGTTGCCGGTCGCAAAGAAGGCGAGAACGATCCCCAGGAGGATGGAGTGCGAGATGGCGTCGCTCATCAGCGCCATCCTGCGCAGCACCAGGAAGACGCCGGGGAGCGCGCACGCCGCGGCGGTGACGGCCGCGATCCACTGGATCTCCTGCTCGGGCGCGATCATCATCGGTCGTCCTCCCCGCGCAGGCCCGCGCGCCGCTCCGCCTCGCCGCGGCCGGCGGGGGTGATGGCCCACTCATCCTTCGGCGTGCGGCGCGCCCAACCGCGAGCCTCCATCTCGCGCAGCTCGCGGTGCGCGCCGGGGTGCATGGCTTCGAGAACGGCGGCGGCGTGGCCGTGCTCCGGGTCGGCGTGGTGGCGGGCCAGGTCGTCCAGATTGCCGAGCACGGCATCCATGTGCAGGCGGCTGCGGTTGCGGCGGTCGCGCACCGATTCCCACAGCACGCCGCGGTTCGGGGCGAAGAGGATCGACAGCACCACCAGCGCCGTGAGGCAGAGTACGATGGTGGGTCCGGTGGGGAGGTGCTGCGTGAGCGAGCTGAGTACCGCGCCGCTTACCCCCGCCAGCGCGCCGAAGAGCCCCGCGACAGCCACCATCTTCCCCATGCGGTCCGTCCACTGCCGTGCCGCCGCGGCCGGCGCCACCACCATCGCGCTCATCAGCACCACGCCGACAGTCTGCAGCCCGATGACGATGGAGACGACCAGGAGCGTGGTGAGGATCACATCCACCGAGCGCATGGGGAAGCCGAGCGAGGCGCCGTAGTCGGGGTCGAAGGCGAGGAGCTTGAACTCCTTCCAGAAGACCGCCGCCCCCAGCAGCGCCACCGCACCGAGCGAGGAGATGAGGAGGACGTCGCGGTGGAGGAGGGTGGCGGCCTGGCCGAAGAGGAAGCGGTCGAGCCCGGCCTGGCTGGCGTCGGGCCGCTTCTGCACGTACGTGAGCAGCACCAGCCCGAACCCAAAGAAGACCGAGAGGACGATCCCCAGCGCGCTGTCTTCCTTGACTCGGGTGGCGCCGGTGATCTTCATCACGGCGAGCGTCCCCAGCCACCCTGCCACCGCGGCCCCCGCCACCAGCACCGGCGTCGCCTTGCTCCCCGTGAGGAGGAAGGCGAGCGCGATGCCGGGGAGCGCCGCGTGCGAGATGGCGTCGCCCAGCAGGCTCTGCTTGCGCAGCACCGCGAACGAGCCGAGCGCACCGCTGGTGAGCCCCAGTGCCGCCGCGCCCAGTGCGACGGTGCGCAGCGTGTAATCCGTGAGGAGATCCATGCCCGGTCTCAGTCCGCCGCGTGTAGCGAGGGGCCAGCGGGCAAGCCGCCGTTGCGCGTCAGGAACGGCAGGCGGCCGCCGTAGGTCTGGCGGAGGTTCTCTTCGGTGAAGACCTCGCGCACCGGGCCGTCGGCGATGCGGCGCACGTTCAGCAGGAGGACCCAGTCGAAGTACTCCGGGACCGTTTCCAGGTCGTGGTGCACTACGACGACCGTCTTGCCGGCCCGGCGCAGCTCCTGGAGGACCGAGACGATGGCGCGCTCCGTCTTGGCGTCGACGCCCTGGAACGGCTCGTCCATCAGGTAGAGCTCGGCGTCCTGAACCAGGGCGCGGGCCAGGAAGACGCGCTGCTGCTGGCCGCCGGAGAGCTGCGAGATCTGGCGCTCGGCGAAGGCCTCCATCCCCACCTGGCGCAGGGCGTCCATGGCACGCTCGCGCTCGCGCTTCCCCGGGCGGCGCAGCCAGCCTAGGGCGCCGTAGCGGCCCATCATCACCACGTCGAGCACGGAGGTGGGGAAGTCCCAGTCCACGCTTCCGCGCTGGGGGACGTAGGCTACCATCCCGCGCGCCTGGCGGTACGGGCGTCCGTGGATGCACACCTGGCCGGCGGCGGTGCGCACCAGCCCCAGGATCGCCTTGATCAGCGTGCTCTTGCCGGCGCCGTTGGGACCGACGATGGCCATCAGGACGCCCTGCGGCACCTCCAGGTCCACGTCCCACAGCACGGGCTTGTCTCGGTACGCCACCGTCAGGTCGTTGACCTCGATGGCGAGCGTCTTGACGCCGTCAGTCATTCCGTTCTCCAGGACCGCGCAGCAGCGCGCCCACCAGGGTGTCGATGTTGTGGCGTACCATCCCGTCGTACGTCCCGTCAGGCGTTCCGGGATTCCCCATGGCGTCCGAGTAGAGCGATCCGCCGATCCGCACGTCCCAGCCACGGTCGCGCACGGCTTCCTGCACCGCCTCGATGGTGCGGCGCGGGATGGACGACTCCACGAAGACGGCCGGGATCTTCCGCCGCGCGATGAACTCCGCCAGCGCCTGCACGTCGCCCGTCCCCGCCTCGGAGGCGGTGCTGATCCCCTGCAGCCCGCGCACCTCGAAGCCGTACGCGCGGCCGAAGTAGTTGAAGGCGTCGTGCGCCGTCACCAGCACCCGCTGCTGGCGCGGCACCCGCTCCGCCTGCGCGCGCACGTAGCTGTCCAGCGAGTCCAGCCGCGCATGATACGCGGCGGCGTTGCGGCGGTAGGCGGCGGCGTTCGGCGGGTCGGCGATGGCAAGGGTGCTGGCGATGGTGTCCACCGTCATCTCCCACATCCGGACGTCGAACCAGACGTGCGGGTCGTGCGCGCCCTTGAACTCGGGCGGCGCCAGGAGCCGGTCGCGGGGGATGCCGTCGGTGACCGCGACCACGCGGGTGCGACCGCCCATCTCCTCCAGCACCTCGGCCATCTTCGCCTCCAGGTGCAGCCCGCCGTAGAACACGACGTCCGCCCTGAAGAGCCGCCGCACGTCGCCCTCGCTCGCCTTGTACAGGTGCGGGTCCACGCCCGGACCCATGAGCCCCGTCGCGTGCACGTGGTCGCCGCCGACGTTCTGCACCACGTCGCGTATCATCCCCACGGTGGTGACGACGTTGAGGCGGCCCTGACTGGCGGCGGGCTCCGGAGGCGCGCACGCCGCCATTCCGAAGACGGCGGCGAACGACAGTGCGACGATAAAGCGAAGTGAGATCAGCTTCACGAACGGTGCGAATGGGTATTTTAAACGAGTTTAAATTCCGAGACACATGATGAACTGTCGGCGATTGGATGTCAAGGCTTTGAAGCAGTTTCTGGAAAAACGCTGCGGGGCACGGGAGTCGCCCGTGCCCGGCATCGGAGGCGTACTCAGTCGATGATGTCGCGAGCTCGGTCCAGCAACTGGCGGGCGCCGCGCTGCACTCCTGAGAGCCCGCCCCGCACGCGGCCCGCGATGCCGCCGCCGTGGTCGTGGTCGTACCTGGCGTTGCGGAAGCGCGGAAGGCCGGGCTCGGAGATGCGCTCCAGCACCTCTTCCACCTCCATCTCGCGCTCCGGGTCGAGGCCGGCGTAGTTCACCGCCAGGTCGGCCTGGGCGATGATCCCCACCAGGCGCCCCTCGCCGTCGACAACGGGCACGCGCCGCACCTTCTCGCGCCGCATCACGTCCATCACCTGGCGCACGGAGGCGTTGCGGTTGACGGTGGAGACGTTGGGGGTCATGCACTCCGCCACCGTGGCCGAGTCGCCCAGCCCGCGCGCCATCCCGCGCACCACCAGGTCGCGGTCCGTCACGACGCCGCGCAGCCGTCGCACCTCCGGGTCGTCGACCACGGGGAGGATGCCGACGTCGAGATCCGCCATGCGCCGCGCCACCTCGCCAAGGGTGGTGGAGGGGGTGACGGCCTCGGGATTCTCGGTCATGATGTCGCGGGCGCGCTCGGCGCCCCGCTTGGCTTCCCCGCGCCCGCCCGCGTTGCCGCGCACCTCCCGTCCGCCGCCCTGCGCGCCGGCGGGTCCGGTGCCGGTCACCCATCCGTTGTCGGTGCCGTACTCGCCGCCGCGCCCGAAGCCGAGCCCCCGGTCAGGTGGCCCGCCCTGCCCGTAGAGCGGAACGGGCCCGCGGTCGCCACCGTTGTAGTCTCTGCCGTAACGAGCCATCGTCACCTCCGTGCGGTTTGGGTGTAGCCTGGACCGCGGGCGACCGGCAAGTTGTGCACCGGCCCGCTTCCACTTCCGCCTCCCGCACCCGCCTCCATGCCGCCCGAGCCCCCACCCCGGATCCGCGAGCTGCTGGGCGACCCAACGGGCCGCGGCGTCCGCATCGGGGTGATCGACACCGGCTGGGACCGAACCCTCGCCGACCCGCGCGTCCTCCCCGGCGTGGGCCTCACCGACCCCGACGACGACTTCGCGCTCCTGCGCACGGACGACGACCACGACCGCCTTGGCCACGGCACCGCCTGCGCGGACCTCGTCCTGCGCCTGGCGCCCGCGGCCGCCATCGTCCCCATCCGCGTCTTCGGCAGCCAGCTCGAGACCTCCCCGGCGGCGCTGCGGGCCGGGATCGATTGGGCCGCCGAGCAGTCGCTCCCCCTCGTCAACCTGAGCCTGGGGACGACGCTGGAGCACGAGCGCGCCCCGCTCCTCGCCGCGTGCGAACGCGCCCGCCGCGGCGGAATGCTGATCGTCGCCTCGTCGCCCAACGCGGGCCCCGCCACCTATCCTGCGGCGTTCGACGATGTCATCGGCGTGGACGCGGGCGACTTCCCCTCGCCGTGGGACTTTTGCTATCGGCCGGGCGCGATGGTGGAGTGCACGGCGGCGGGGAAGGACCAGCGGCTGCGGTGGCTGGGTGGGCGGGAGGAGGTGATGTCGGGCCCCTCGTTCGCGGCGCCGCACATCACCGGGATCGTGGCGCTGATCCTCGAGCGGCACCCAGGGGCGGGGTTGGAGGAGGTGCGGGAGGTGCTGGGGCGGGTGGCGGGGTGAGGAGGCCCTCACCCCCGGCTCGTTACACTCGCCTGCCCCCTCTCCCGATAACAGGAGAGGGCTCCGCCCTCTGTTATCGAGAGAGGGGGCTTGAGTGCGGTTCGGCGGGTTTGGGTGGGGCGTGGAGGGCCCCCTCCCCCCGGCCCCCTCCCCCGCCTGCGGGGGCGCAGGGCGGGTGAGGGGGAGAACTACGGCGTCGGCCCCACATGCCGCGTACGAGACCGCTTCAGCGGTCTTCCCGTGGTTCCAGCCGGGGGCTTCAGCCCCCGGTGGCCGGTTCCGCACCACAATCCCCCTACTCGCCGCAGGTGTGATCCTCGGGGTAGAGCCGCCAATCGTCGCCGTTCTGGGGGTTGTAGCAGACCTTGTAGCGCTTGGTGGAGTCGTACCACTCGATCTCCTCCATCTTGCGCGAGAAGACCTGGTTCTTGGGGCCCACGTAGGCAAAAGTGAGCGTGTGGCCCTCCTTGTTCTCTTCGTCGATGCTGTCCCACCACTTCGTCGGGGTGGCGACGAGGCCGATCGCATCGGCCTCGGCGGTGAGGCGCTTGCTGGTGCGGTCGGCGTTCCACATGGCCGCGCCCACGATGACGCCCGTAAGCGCCAGCACCAGCGCAATCGTCCCCGCGAAGATCTTTCCGCTCGAAGCCATCTTCAATGTCCCTTGGTGTGTCAGTCGTCGTCTTCGGTGCGGCGGTTGAGCGCCTTCGTCACCTGCTTGCGGATGAGCTCCACCACCTCGGCGCGGCCGGGCGCGCGGAGCAGCCCCAGCAGCGCATCCGGCGACTCGGCGGCGAGGAGGGAGCGAGTGGAGTCGGGGAGGATGTCGTTGTGGGAGACGAAGATCTTGAGGGTGCGCTTCTCCTCGCGCTGCACCAGGCCGCGCCCCACCAGCCCGCGCTTGACCCGCTCCAGCACGTGGCGCTCGGGCGAGTCCATGTCGTTGCCGAACCAGCGGTAGACGACGTCGTACACCTCCGCGCGCGACGCGGCGATGGTGTCGCGCAGCTCACCCTCCAGGCTCCCGGCAGGCCACGCCGCGCGGCTCCCCGTCGCCTCGGCAACCAGCGCCTGGCGCGTCGTGAGCCCAAGCATCGCCTTCCGCTTCTCGTTGATGATGCGGATCTCCCCCGCCTGCTCCATGGCCAGGAGCGCGACGGTGAACACCTCCCGCGCAAGCTCGTTCTGCGCCACTGTCGCCGCGCCGGTCAGCAGCTCTTCCTTGCCCTGCGTGAAGCTTCCTGCCCCCGCGAAACGTTCGCCGAGGAGCAGCACCAGCTCGCTCGGCGAGAAGGAATCGGGCATTGGTGTGAGTTGTAAGATTCGGAAAAAGGTGCGTGAGTGCGTTAGTGCGTAAGTGCGCTGGATCCAAACGCACTCACGCACTCACGCACTAACGCACTTGATTGGATGCCGCCCCGGTCTCGGTAATCCGCCCTTCCGCCCGTGCCGTGATCGCCTGGCCACGCGCGTAGGCATCCAGCAGGCCCTGCACGGCGAGCCACTTCAGCGAGGGGCCCGGGGGGACGGTCTGGGTGGCGAGATCGCGGAAGCGGTAGCCATCGCCGTTGCCAAAGATGTAGTCGGGGATGGCGACCACGTAGACGCGCTCCTCCTCGAGCGGGGCCCAGCCGCTGTCGCGCTGGATCTCCACGCGCGTGACGCGGTCGCCGGCGGGGCGCGTGCGGTCGAAGGTGAAGCGGAGGCCGGAGACCTGGAGGAAACGCCCCTCGCCGCGCCCGCCGGAGACGGAGTTCTCCAGCACCGCCTCGCGCAGGTCGCGCCCGCGCAGCCAGACGAGGCCCACCGAGGTCGGGAAGCCAAAGGTGCGCTCCACGTGCTCCCAGCGGACGGAGTCGCGGATCACGTCGTCGATGCGCAGCGAGCCGCCATTCAGCACCGCCACGTCCGCGGCCTGCGTGGGGAAGGCGCGGCGCATGCGGTCCGCCAGCCAGTTCCCCCACGCGCTCTCGGAGTTGCGCACCGTCTCCTCGGTGGCGTCCAGCGGCGTGGTGGTGCGGCCGATGGCGACGTCGAAGGTGGGGATGCGCCCGCGCACCCGAGCCGCCCACTTCGTCATCACCTCACGCTGGTACGCGGGGTCGATCTCCACCGTGGAGTCCAGCGCCACCGCCTCGGCGCGCACGGCGGGGCGGCGCCCGTCGCGGCCGATCGTCACGCGCCACACGCGGCGCGCGTTCGAGTCGCCCTTGGTGATCAGCGCGGTGCCGGCGGTGAGCGGGTCCTGGATGAGGAAGTGCTCGTGCCCGCCCGCGATCCACACGAACTTTGGATGGCGGCGGCGCAGCGTGGCGATCTGCCGGTCGGTGACGTGCTCCAGGTGGGTAATCGCCACGATGGCGTCCGCGCCGCGCCGCTCCAGGTCGCGGATCTGCCGCTCGGCGATCTCCACGAAGGCGCTGTCCGCGCGGGCGTACGTGCGCGGCGAGTCCATGAAGGTGAGTGTGAAGACGCCGATCTTCATCCCGCCCGCCG
>DASVVI010000158.1:0-3834 GCA_036386635.1 Longimicrobium sp. | reverse complement strand
GGCCGCCCGTGCCCTCCCCCGCTACCGTCGCCCGCCTACCCCGCGCCGATCCGCTCGCGCCACGCCGAAACAATCGCATCCGCCAGGTCCTCACGTGGCCGCGTCGCATCCAACCACAACGCGCCCCCGGGCAACTGCGTGCGGTACCAGGTGAGCTGCCTGCGCGTATAATCGCGCGTGTTCTTGCGGGCCAGCTCCAGCGCATCATCCAGCGACCGCTCTCCGCGCAGATACGGCATCAGCTCCGCGTAACCATGCGCGTTCAGCCCCGGCGCCGCCTCGCCGTAGCGGGCGACCAGCGCACGCACCTCCTCCACCAGCCCCGCCTCCGCCATCTCCGTCATGCGCCGGTTGATCCCCGCGTACAGCAAATCGCGCGGCACCTCCAGCACCACGGGGAGCACCTCCATCGGCGGCGCCTCCGGGGGCGAGTTGCGCTGCCACCAGGTGAGCGACCGGCCCGTGAGCAGCGCCACCTCCAGCGCCCGCATCAGCCGCTGCCGCCCGCCGCCGCGGCTCAACCTCTCCGCCGCCTCCGGGTCGTGCGGCGCAAGCCAGCGAAGGAGCTCGGCATCGTCCATCCGCTCCATCATCCGAGTTACCCGCGCGCGGGCCACCGGGTCCAGCACGGGCTCGCCGAAAATGGGGTGCGTGAGGGCACGCAGAAAGAACCCGGTCCCCCCCACCAGCATCGGCACGCGGCCGCGCGCACGGATCTCGGCCACCTTGCCACGCGCATACCGTGCCCAGCGCCCGGCTCCGAAGCGCTCCGACGGCTCCACCAGGTCGATCCCCCAGTGCGGGATCTCGCCGCGCTCCTCCGGCGTCGGCTTGGCGGTACCGATGTCCATCCCGCGGAACACCGACCGCGAGTCCATCGACACGATCTCGCCGTCCAGCCGCCGCGCGACCTCGATGGAGAGCGCCGTCTTCCCCGAGCCGGTGGGCCCGGTGATGGCGAGCGCCTCGGTCACCCGCTCCTCCCGAACCTCCGGTGCAGCTCCGTCAGCGAGAGCTGGACCACCGTAGGGCGTCCGTGGATGTCGTGGTACGGCAGCTCGGTGGCGAAGAGCCGGTCGAACAGCTCGCTCATCTCGCGCTGCGACAGCTTCTGCCCCGCCTTGATGGCGCCCTTGCACGCCATCGACAGCGCGATGCGCTGGTGCTGCGTGCGGGCCGAGTCCACCAGCGGCGACCCCTCCGTCAGCTCCGCGACCATCTCCCGAAGGCAGCGCTCCGCGTCGAAGTACGGGTGCGGCGTGGGGACGGAATGGACGATGACCGAGCGCCCTCCGAATGGCTCCACCTGGAAGCCGGCGCCCTCCAGCAGCCCCGTGATCTGCTCCACCAGCGCGTACTCCGCCGGCGACAGGCGCAAGGTGAGCGGAAAGAGGAGGCGCTGGCTGGCGAGTTGTCGCGTGCCGAAGCCGCCGACGATCTCCTCGTACAGCACCCGCTCGTGCGCCGAGTGCTGGTCCACCAGTACGAGCCCCGTGCGCGTCTCGGCGATGATGTAGGTGTTGTGAATCTGCCACATGACCGGCGCGGAGCCCAGCATCTCCCCCAGCGTCTCTGGCGCCGCGGGCGTGCTGGACGGCTGCGCGGAGCCCGTGACGAAGAGCGTCATCTGCGGCTCCGCCACCGGCTCCGGCTCGCGCACGGACGCAACGCCGACCTGCGCCGCCGGCTCGTACACCACCTGCGGATCGGGGGCGGCGCGCGCGCCGATGCTGGGCGTGCTGTCCAGACCGGCGAGGGCAGCGCGGATCCCTTCCTCCAGGATGCGCTCCACGGCCGGGCGGTCGCGGAAGCGGACCTCGGCCTTGGCGGGGTGCACGTTGACGTCCACCTCCCCGTCCGGCACCTCGAAGAAGAGGAAGAGCGACGGATAGACGCCGTGCGGGATCGTGGTGCGGTACGCCCTGTCCGCCGCGCGGATCAGCGCGCGATCACCGAAGGAGCGGCCGTTGACGAAGAGGTAGGTGCGGCGGTTGGCGGGGCGCGCGTCGTCGGGCCGCTGGATCAACCCGGTAAGCGTGATCCCGCCGCCGCGATGCGCCACCGAGATCATCTCGTCCGCCGACTCGTTTCCCCAGATCGCCGCCACCCGCTCCGCCACGGATGATGCGACCAGGAGGTTGAGCGGGTCGCGCCCGCCCATGTCCAGCGTGTACGCCACCGCGGGCGTCGCCAGCGCGAGCGTCGTCACCACCTCGCCGACGGCGCGGTTCTCGGCGGCGCTGGAGCGGAGGAACTTGGCGCGCGCGGGGACGTTGAAGAAAAGGCTCCGCACCGACACCGTCGTCCCCGTACGGCGCGCGCACTCCTCCACTGCGGCGAGCTGCCCGGCCGTGACCACCACGCGCGTGCCATCCCCATCTCGCTCCGCGGTCTCCAGCACTACGCGCGACACGGACGCGATCGACGGAAGCGCCTCTCCCCGAAACCCGAGGGTGCGGATGGCGGCCAGATCCGCCTCCGTCCTCACCTTGCTAGTGGCGTGGCGGTCTACGGCAAGGAGGGCGTCCTCGCGCCCCATCCCCCACCCGTCGTCCGCCACGCGGATCTCCGTCTTCCCCCCGTTGCGGATCACCACGTCCACGCGCGACGCGCCGGCATCCAGCGCGTTCTCCATCAGCTCCTTGACGACGGACGCGGGCCGCTCCACCACCTCCCCGGCGGCGATCTGGTTCGCGAGCTTCTCGGGAAGGATGTGGATCCGGCGCGGCATTCGGGCTTCTTTCGGGGTGGATTCGGGTGGGGAAAGTACAGGCGGGGGTGGCGGGGGACAAGGTGGGGTTTGGGCTCGGGCGTCCCAGGAGCGAATGAATTCGCGGCTGGAACCACGCAAAATCCGCCTGCGCGGATTGGCGCCGGCGCTCGAGACCGCTTCAGCGGTCTTCGCGTGGTTCCAGCAGGGGGATTCATCCCCCGGCGGGCGCCATGGCCCCCCCGCCGTCCGCCCCACCGCCGCCCCAAACCTGCGAAGGCAGGTTTCCCGCCGTTGTGGCAGCGGTTTCAACCGCCGGCTTCAGGTAATCACCCCCCGCCCCCCACCCCAAACAACGCCCGCGCATTCGCCGTCGTCCGCGCCGCGAACTCCTCCGGGTCCTCGCCGCGCAACAATGCGGCGGCGCGGGCGGTGTGGGCGACGAAGGCGGGCTCGTTGGTCTTGCCGCGGTGCGGGACGGGCGCCAGGTAGGGCGCGTCCGTCTCCACCAGGATTCGGTCGGCGGGGACGCGGCGGAGGAGGCCGGCGGCGGCGAAGTTCTTGAACGTCACCATCCCGCTGAACGAGGCGTACCAGCCGAGCGCCAGCGCATCCTCCAGCAGATCCGCGCCGCTGGAGAAGGAGTGCAGCACCCCGCGCGTCCCCGCCCCCCCCTCGCGCAGGAGGGCGCGCAGGTCCTCGTCCGCCTCGCGCGCGTGGACGATGACGGGGAGCCCCGTCTCGCGCCCAAGCTCCAGGTGGCGCAGAAAGGAGGCGCGCTGCACGTCGCGGGGGGAGAAGTCGTAGTGGTAGTCCAGCCCCGCCTCGCCGATGGCGACGACGCGCGGATGGTCGAGGAGCGCGCGGACGGCCGCGAACGCTTCGTCGCTGGCGGTGGAGGCGGCGTGCGGGTGGATGCCAGCCGTGGCGTAGACGCCTGGGAAGCGCTCCGCCAGCTCCACCACGACGCGCGCATCATCCACGCCCGTGGCGATGGCGACGATGGTGTCCACCCCCGCCGCACGCGCGCGCTCCACGACTCCGTCCACGTCCGCGAGGAGGCGCTCGTCGGCCAGGTGGGCATGCGTGTCGATCAACATCATCCGTCCGCCGTAAAAGGAAAG
>DASVVI010000157.1:0-5190 GCA_036386635.1 Longimicrobium sp. | reverse complement strand
GCGAGTCGTGGACGCCCGCGTACCGCCTGGGGCAGCTTCGCCTCAACAGCCCCACGGCGGACCCCATGCAGCGCTCGAGCTGGACCAAGACGGGCCCCGTCTTCGCGGCGGCCAACGGGGTGCACGGGCCGGGGCACAACGGCTTCACGAAGTCGCCGGATGGCACCGAGGACTGGATCATCTACCACGCCAAGGTCGACACGCTCCCCAACTGGAACCGCGTGATCCGCGCGCAGCGCTTCACCTGGCGCGCGGACGGGTCGCCGGACTTCGGGGAGCCGGTCGCCTCGGGAGTGCAGCTGCGGGTGCCATCGGGCGAGCCGTGTGACCGCTGACGAGCAGATGGAGCTTTCGCACGCCTTGCCCGGCGCGCTTCGCGAGCAGCCGCACCGGCGCTTCAACCCGCTGACCGGGGAGTGGGTGCTGGTGTCGCCGCACCGCGCGCTGCGGCCGTGGCAGGGGCAGGTGGAGGATCTCGCGCCCGTCCATCGCCCCGCGCACGACCCCGCGTGCTACCTGTGCCCCGGCAACGAGCGCGCGGGCGGACACCGCAACCCGGAGTACACGAGCGTCTTCGTCTTCGACAATGACTTCGCCGCGCTGCGCCCCGGCGCGGAGCCGGCGGAGATGGACGTGGACGGGCTGCTGATGGCGCGCGCCGAGCCGGGGGTGTGCCGCGTGATCTGCTTCTCGCCGCGCCACGACCTTTCGCTGCCGGATCTGGAGCTCGCGGCACTGCGCGGCGTCGTGGACGTGTGGGCGGATGAGTACGCGCGCCTGGGAAGCCGCCCGGAGATCGGCCACGTGCAGATCTTTGAGAACAAGGGCGAAATGATGGGGTGCAGCAACCCGCACCCCCACGGCCAGATCTGGGCGCAGGAGTCGGTGCCGCAGGCCCCCGCCCGTGAGATGGCGCGGATGGGCGAGCACTTGGACCGCCACGGCCGCACGCTTCTGGCCGACTACCTGCGCCTGGAAGAGGCCAGCGGCGAGCGCGTGGTGCTCGCCAACGAGGCCTTCGTGGCGCTGGTCCCCTTCTGGGCGGTGTGGCCGTTCGAAACGCTGGTTGTCGCCCGCCGTCCCGTGGCCTCGCTGCCGGAGCTGGACGACGCGGAGCGCGACGGGCTGGCGGACATCCTGGGGCGCCTCACGCGGCGCTACGACAACCTGTTCGGCGTCTCCTTTCCGTACTCGGCCGGGGTGCACCAGGCGCCCACCGACGGCCGCCCGCACCCGGAGTGGCACCTCCACATGCACTTCTACCCGCCTCTTCTGCGCTCGGCCACCGTCAAGAAGTTCATGGTGGGCTACGAGATGCTGGGCGAGCCGCAGCGCGACGTCACGCCGGAGAGCAGCGCCGAGCGCCTGCGCGGCCTCACCGAGACGAGGGGCGCGCGATGAGGGTGCTGGTGACCGGCGGCGCCGGCTACATCGGCAGCGCCGCGGTGGTGGAGCTGCTGGCGGCGGGGCACGAGGTGACCGTCTTCGACGACCTGTCGCAGGGGCACCGCGAGGCGCTCCACCCCGATGTCGCGTTCGTGAACGGCACCCTCGCCGACCGCGCGGCGATCGACGAAGCGCTGGCGGAGCACCGGCCGGAGGGGATCCTCCACTTCGCGTCGCACACGCTGGTGGGCGAGTCGATGGAGAAGCCCTTCCTGTACCTGGGCGACAACGTGCGCTGCGGGCTGAACCTGATGGAGAGCGCCGCCGAGCGCGGGGTGCGGCGCTTCATCCTCTCCTCCACCGCCAACCTGTTCGGCATTCCGGACCGCGTCCCCATCGACGAGACGGCACGCATCACCCCCGGCAGCCCGTACGGCGAGGGGAAGTACATCCTGGAGAGGATGCTGCACTGGATGGACGACCGGTTCGGGATGCGCTACGCCGCGCTGCGCTACTTCAACGCCGCCGGCGCCGTGTCGCCCGAGCTGGGGGAGGACCACGACCCGGAGACGCACCTGATCCCCCTGGTGCTGCAGGTGGCGCTGGGGCAGCGCGAGCGGGTAATGGTCTTCGGCGACGACTACGACACGCCGGACGGCACCTGCGTGCGCGACTACGTCCACGTGAGCGACCTGGCGCAGGCGCACGTGCTGGCGCTGCACGCGCTCGACCACGGAAGCCGCACGTACAACCTGGGGAACGGCCGGGGCTTCAGCGTGCGCGAGGTGATCGAGACCGCGCGCGCCGTCACAGGCCACCCCATCCCCGCCGGCGTGGGCCCGCGCCGCCCCGGCGACCCCGCGGTGCTGGTGGCCGCAAGCGACCGCATCCGCGCGGAGCTGGGGTGGGCGCCGCGCCACCCGGAGCTGCGCGACATCATCGAGAGCGCGTGGGCCTGGCACCGGTCGCACCCGCACGGCTACGCCCCCGCCCCCTGACCCGCACATGACGAGCAACGACTCCCTCCAGGCCACCGTGGTGCGCGCGTTCGAGGAGCGCTTCGGCGAGCCGCCCGCCGCGGTGGTGCGCGCGCCCGGACGGGTGAACCTGATCGGCGAGCACACGGACTACAACGAGGGCTTCGTCCTTCCCATGGCCATCGACCGCGCCGTGTGGATCGCCCTCCGCCCCCGCACCGACCGCGTCGTCTCCGTCCACTCGCTGGACTTCGGCGAGGAGCGGTCGTTCGACATCGGCCACCTGGCAAGCACGGGGAACGGGTGGATCGAGTACCTGCAGGCGATGGCGTGGGCGCTCCAGAAAAAGGACCGCGGCCTCGTGGGCTGGGAGGGCGTCACCGCCGGGGACGTGCCGATCGGCGCCGGCCTCTCGTCCAGCGCGGCGCTGGAGCTGGCCACCGCGCGCGCCTTCGCGGCGATGGCGGGCTTCGCCTGGAACCCGCGCGAGATGGCGCAGCTCGCCCAGCGCGCGGAGAACGAGTGGGTGGGCGTCTACTGCGGGATCATGGACCAGATGATCTCCGCCTCCGGCCGCGCGGGGCACGCGCTGCTGATCGACTGCCGCTCGCTGGAGACGCGCGCCGTCCCTCTGCCGCCGGGAACGTCGGTGGTGATCCTGGATACGGCCACCCGCCGCGGTCTGGTGGACTCCGCGTACAACGAGCGGCGGCGGCACTGCGAGCAGGCGGCGGGCGTGCTGCACGTCCGCGCCCTCCGCGACGTGACGCCGGAGGCCTTCGAGGCCCGCGCCGGCGAGATGGAGCCCGTGATGCGCCGCCGCGCCCGCCACGTGGTCACCGAGATCGCGCGCACCGTGGAGGCCGCCGCCGCCCTGGAGCGTGGCGACGCCACCACCGTGGGCCGGCTGATGGACGCCAGCCACGCCTCGCTCCGCGACGATTTCGAGGTGTCGCGCGCGGAGCTGGACACCATCGTGGAGCTGGCACAGGCGCACCCCGGCTGTTACGGCGCGCGCATGACGGGCGCCGGCTTCGGCGGCTGCGCCGTGGCCCTGGTGCGCGCCGAATCCGCCCCCGACTTCGCGCAGACCGTGGCCGACGAGTACCGCGCCCGCGCCGGCCTGGAGTCGCGCGTCTACGTCTGCTCCGCGTCGGACGGGGCGAGCGTGGAGGCCCTCACCCCCCCGGCCCCCCTCTCCCGATAACAGGAGAGGCTGGCGCCTCTGTTATCGAGAGAGGGGGGAGGATCTTTACGGCTCTCCAAATCCTGGTAGGGGCAGCCCGGCGTGGCTGCCCGTGCCCGCCCCGTCACCGTCGCCCGCCAAACGCACCCGGAGCACGCCGTTGATCATCACCGACGTCACCACCCTGAAGCTGCACTACACGATGGACGTGGCGATGGCGGACGCGATCCACTACATGCCGTCGCGCCCCACGCTGCTGGTGCAGGTGCACACCGACACGGGGATCGTGGGGCTGGGAGAGGCGGCGGCGTACGGCGGGTTCCTGGAGAGCACCGAGTCGCTCATCGTCGGCGAGCTGAAGCGCACCGTCGTGGGCCAGGACCCGTTCCGCATCGAGCGGCTCTGGCAGATGATGGCTTCGCGCGCCCACCAGCGCGGCCGCCGCGGGATGCTGATGCAGGCCATCTCCGGCGTGGACATCGCGCTCTGGGACATCGTGGGGCAGGCTACGGGCACGCCGCTCTACCGGCTACTGGGCGGCTACCGCGACCACCTTCCCGTGTACGCCTCCGCCGGCTTCTACGCGGCGGGCAAGGATGCGGCGGCGCTGGCGGAGGAGGTGGGCGGCTACGCGGAGCGGGGCTTCGGCTGCATCAAGATCAAGGTGGGCCGCCAGCCGGACGCCCTCCTCAACCCCCTGCCGGACATGATGGCGCCGGACTACGCCACCGTCACCTTCGAGGAAGACGTGGAGCGCGTCCGCGCCGCCCGCGCCGCCATCGGGCCCAGGGTGAAGCTGGCGATCGACGCCAACAACGCGTGGACTCCGTCGCTCGCGCTGCGCTTCATGGAGGCCGTAAAGGACCAGGACATCTACTGGCTGGAGGAGCCGGTGGGGACGGAGGACATCGAGGGCTCCGCGCTGGTGGCGCACCGGGTGACCACGCCGGTGGCCGGCTACGAGACGGAGTCGTCGCTCCCCGGCTTCCGCGAGCTGATCTCGCGCCGCGCGGTGGACATCGTGCAGCCGGACGTGATCTGGTCCGGCGGCATCACCGAGACGCGCCGTATCGCGGCGCTGGCGCACGCCTACGGCCTTCCGGTGATCCCGCACAACTTCTCGTCGGCGGTGGCGGCGATCGCCAACATGCACTTCATCGCCTCCATCCCCAACGGAAGCTGGCTGGAGCTGGACCAGAACCCCAACCCGCTCCGCACCGAGCTATTCCAGGAGCCCCTCACCGTGCGCCCCGACGGCACCATCGCCCTTCCGGATCGCCCGGGGCTTGGCGTGGCGCTGAACCCGGAGACGGTGGAGCGGTACCGCGTCGAGCGGCACGGGCCATAGGACGCGGAGTCCTGCGTTGCGGCGAGCACGGGCAGCCACGTGGGGCGGCCCCTACGGGTGTACGTGCCGAACGGCAGGAGTCGAGGCCGGGGCGAGGGTGGGCAGACACGCAGGTCTGCCCCTACCGGCATCGGCGTGCGAGAGAGAGGGTCGGGACGCAGGCGGGCACGGGCGCGATAAATCGCGCCCCTACCGGATCTGCGTGACGCACACGGAGTTCTCCCCCTCACCCGCCCTGCGCCCCCGCAGGCGGGGGAGGGGGCCGGGGGGAGGGGGCCCTCCGCGCATCACCA
>DASVVI010000156.1:0-11504 GCA_036386635.1 Longimicrobium sp. | reverse complement strand
CAGGGCGCCTACCTTCCCGAGCAGTTCGCGCGCTTCGGCGAGATCCTGGCGGGGTACGCGCTGGGCGCCTCCTCCATCGCCCTCTTCGCCCGCATGGGCGCCGGGATCTTCACCAAGTCCGCCGACGTGGGCGCCGACCTGGTGGGGAAGACCGAGGCCAACATTCCCGAGGACGACCCACGCAACCCCGCCACCGTGGCGGACAACGTGGGCGATTGCGTGGGCGATACGGCGGGGATGGGCGTGGACCTCATGGAGTCGTACGTGGGCGCCATCGTCGCGACGGTGGCGCTGGGCGCGTACAGCCCCGCCTACGCCAACAACCGCGTGGAAGCCGTCGCGCTGCCGCTGTTGCTGGCGGCGGCGGGCTTCCTGGCGTCGGTGCTGGCGCTGATCGGGGTGCGGCTGATGAAGGAGACACGTCCCGTGCTGGCGATGCGCGCCGCCACGCTGGGCGCGCTGGCCGTCTTCCTGGTGGCCGCCTTCGCGATCGTGAGCCTGCTCGGGTTGGACCTGGATGATCCCGTGGGCGGCGCGTACAGCCGGTTCGGACCCTTCTGGGCGATTCTGGCCGGCGTAATCGCGGCGGTGGCGATCGCCGCGGCGACCGATTTCTACACCACCTCGCGTCCCATCCGGCGCATCGCCGAGGCTGCGCGAGGCGGCGCGGCCACGACCATCCTGATGGGGCTGGCGATCGGGATGGAGTCGACGGCGATCCCCCTCCTCCTGATCGCCCTGGCGACGTGGGTGGCGCACGAGGCGGCGGGGCTGTACGGCATCGGCGTCGCGGCGGTGGGAATGCTCGCCACGGTGGGCACCTCGATTACGTTGAACGCCTTCGCCGCCATCTCGGACACGGCGGGCGGCATCGCGCGGATGAGCCACCTGGGGAACGAGACGCGCCGCATCACCCAGACGCTCAAGGCCGCGGGGAGCGCCGCGGCGGCGGGCGGCAAGGGCGTGGCGATCGGCGCCGCGGCGCTCACCTCGCTGGCGCTCTTTTCCGCCTACGCCTCGGCGGTGCGGCTGGAGTCGATCGACCTGATCCACCCCTTCGTCCTCCTGGGCCTGCTGCTGGGAGGCGGGGTGCCGTTCTTCGTCGGCGCCCTAACCCTCGCCGCGGTGGGACGCACGGCGGCCAAGGTCGCGGCCGAGTCGCGCCGCCAGTTCGCGGAGATCCCAGGGCTGATGGAGGGCACGGTGCAGCCCGACTCCGCCCGCTGCGTGGACATCGCCACCCAGGCGTCGCTTCGCGAGGCGGCGGTGCCTTTCGTCATCGCCATCCTGGTGCCCGTGATCGTGGGTGCCGCGCTCGGGACGGAGGCGCTGGGCGGCGTGCTGGTGGGCGCCACGGTGACGGGGATCCTCCTGGCGCTATTCATGACCAACGCGGGCGAGGCGTGGGACAACGCGCGCAAGTGGATCGAGTCCGATCCCGACACGCACCCCGGCTCCGAGCTCCACACCGCCGCCGTGCTGGGCGATACGGTGGGCGACCCGATGAAGGACGCCGCCGGCCCGTCGCTCAACATCCTGATCAAGCTGATGGCGGTGATCGCGCTGGTGCTCGCGCCCTGGTTCCTGTCCCTGCGCGGCCAGGAGGTCACTCCGGTCCCGCAAGCCGGCGAGGAAGAGTCGATGGCCGTGCCGAAGATGGAGATGCCGCGCGGCTGACGGCGGAAAAGCCATGCAGTTGTTTGGACCTTTCGGGGTTCGTTGCGTGTAGAGGTGCGGAACCCACGCAACCCGAACCACTGCATGCACTTGCTGAAGAAGAACCTGCTTCGCTTTTTATCTGTGACCGTCGTGCTCGCCGCCGCCGCGTGCACCGACCTGCCCACCGGACCCGCCACGTTCGACGAGACCATCGACGGGATCGACGTGTCGCACTGGCAGGGCACCATCGACTGGCAGGCGGTGCGCGGGGGCGGCATCGACTTCGCGTTCATCAAGGCGACCGAGGGCGGCACGTACGTCGATCCGCAGTTCGCGCGCAACTGGGCCGCCGCGGCGGACGCGGGGATCACGCGCGGGGCGTACCACTACTTCCGCCCCAACGTGGACGCGGTGAAGCAGGCCGAGCACTTCCTTCGCGTCACCGCCCCCCGCGCCGGTGACCTGCCGGCCGTGCTGGACGTCGAGACCTCCGATGGGATGGCGGGCGATTCGCTGCTGCGCGCGGTCCGCACGTGGCTGGAGACGGTGGAGCGCGCCACTGGGAAGCGCCCCATCGTCTACACGTATCCGGATTTCTGGAACCGCTACGTCGCCGCCTCGCCCGGGGCGTACCCGCTCTGGATCGCATCCTACGGCCGCGAGCAGCCGCTGATGCCGTCCACGGGATGGAGCGACTGGACTTTCTGGCAGAGCTCCGCCATCGGCCGCGTTCCCGGCATCCAGGGCGACGTGGACCTGGACCATTTCCGCGGCGGAAGCACCGAGCTCGCGGCCCTCACCAGCGGCTCCGGACCCCTGTTCGCGCGCCGCTAACCCTGATCCGCTGAACCGATCCAATCGCTCACCGCGCCATAATGTTCGCCACGCCCCCGTTGCGCCGCCTCATGCCCGGCGCCCTCGCCCTGCTCGTCCTTGCCGGCACCGCGCTGCGGGCCGATGCGCCGCGCCGCGTGCGGGGCATCGACGTCTCGCACCACCAGGGCCGCATCAACTGGACGGCGGTGAAGGGCGACGGCGTCCGCTTCGTCTTCATCAAGGCCACCGAGGGCGGCGACTGGACCGATCCGCACTTCCGGCGCAACTGGAACAACGCGCGCGAGGCCGGCCTCCTGCGCGGCGCGTACCACTACTACCGCCCGCAGACGCACTCGGCCGTGCAGGCGCGGCACTTCCTGCGGCGCGTGGAGATCGGCGCGAACGACCTGCCGCCCGTGCTCGACGTGGAGGCGACCGACGGCGTGGCCGACGCCACGATCCGCCGCGGGATGCGCAACTGGCTGCGCATGGTGGAAGAGGAGACGGGGAAGCGCCCCATCATCTACGTCAGCCGCCGCTTCGCGCCCCGCCTCGCCGCCGACTTCGGCGACTATCCGCTCTGGATCGCGGACTACCGCAGCGACGGGCCGGCGGTGCCGCGCGGGTGGGGGCGGTGGACCTTCTGGCAGCACTCGGAGCGGGGGCGGGTGAAGGGCATCCGCGCGCCCGTGGACCGCAACTGGTTCCGCGGAACGCTGGAAGAGCTTCGCAGCTTCGCGCAGCGGAGTTGACGCTCGCCGCGCAGGGGTTAGATTTCAGAGTCCGGCCGGGACCCCGCGAGGTGTCCCGGCCGCTTCGTTTGCAACTCCATCCTTTCCGGATGTTCGATATGCTGAAGCTTGGGATCGTGGGGCTCCCCAACGTGGGGAAGTCCACCCTGTTCAACGCCCTCACCGCCGCGGGCGCCGACGCCGCCAACTACCCGTTCTGCACCGTGGAGCCGAACGTGGGGAACGTGGAGGTGCCCGACCCGCGTGTGGACCTGCTGGCCGAAAAGGTCAAGCCGCAGCGCGTCCTCCGCGCGGTCGTGCAGTTCGTGGACATCGCCGGGCTGGTGGAGGGCGCCTCGCAGGGTGAAGGGCTCGGCAACCAGTTCCTCAGCAACATCCGCGAGACCGACGCCGTGGTGCACGTCGTCCGCTGCTTCGACGATCCGGACGTGGTGCACGTAATGGGGAGCGTGGACCCGGTGCGCGACCGCGAGGTCATCAACCTGGAGCTCGCCCTTTCCGACCTCGCCGTCGTGGAGAAGCGCCTGGACCGCGCCCGCAAGGCCGCCCGGGGCCAGGACCGCGACGCGCTCGCCGAGGTCGGCCTCCTGGAACGGCTCCTGGAGGCGCTCGGCGCCGGGAAGGCCGCGCGCGTGGTGCAGGCGAACGAGGAGGAGTCGAAGATCCTTCGCTCGTACAACCTCCTCACCAGCAAGCCGGTGCTCTACCTGGCCAACGTCGCCGAGTCGGACCTCCCCGAGGGCGACAACGAGCACGTTCGCGCGCTGCGCACCGCGGTGGAGGCGAGCGGCGAGCGCGCCGAGATCATCCCCATCAGCAGCAAGATCGAGAGCGAGCTAGCCGAGCTCCCGCCCGAGGAGCGCGACGAGTTCCTGGGGTCGCTGGGCCTGAACGAGCCCGGCCTGCACACGCTGATCCGCACGGGGTACGCGCTTCTGGGGCTGCAGGTCTACTTCACCGCGGGCGAAAAGGAGGTCCGCGCGTGGGAGATCCCGGTGGGTGCCCGCGCCCCCCAGGCCGCCGGCGTCATCCACTCCGACTTCGAGCGCGCTTTCATCCGCGCCGAGACCGTCGCCTGGGACGATTTCGTGAAGACCGGCTCCGTGAAGACCGCCCGCGAGCAGGGGCTGATGCGGTCGGAAGGCAAGGAGTACGTGGTCAAGGATGGCGACATCCTGCTGTTCCGGACGAGCGCGTAACGAACGCGACTCACGCAACCGAGCCCCGCCAGCACCTGCTGACGGGGCTCGGTTGTTTCAGGGGCAAAGGCCATCAGGTGCCACCACTCAAACGCAGGAATGGGTCGCCTGTCCCAATCGGAACGTGCCGTTGGAGAAACGCGCCAAACATGCTCGTACCAAACACTTACAATAGGGAACTGTCGCTGGAAAAAGGGTTGACAAGGGGCGCCAGCTGAATCACACTTGATCGCGTAAGCTCACTCTGAACAGGCAGTCACGATGCGCCGCACGGTTGTTCACCCAGGTTCTCAAGCATCCGAGAGCACGGCGCCTGCGCTGGAGAGCCTCGAGTGCAAGTTGTTCTTGAGGGAGTACGAAGAGGCGTATGCGAAGCTTCGCGACGATCCCGTCGCACTGGCTGAGTTCGAAGCGGAGCGTCGTGAGTTCGACGGCACCCTCATCGACGGCCTCTAGAACGAGGTCCCCTGACGCCGCAGCGATGGGTCTGGCGCCGGAACGTCGTACGGTGATCCTCGGCTACGTCGTAGCGCGGGCTCGTTAAACCTAAGATCTGAGGAGCGGAACCATGGCAACCGATTTCGTCTTTGTCCGCCCTTCGTTTGCGCGTGGCGTCGCTCGCCTCATGGACATCCGCGGAACGCTCGACCGCACTGCGTACAATTTCAGCGAATCACCTGCGGAAGCCGATACGAAGGCGCTTCTGAGCGATTGGCAGGTGCTCGCTCAGGACATAGCCGGGGCGTTCGAGGAAACGTCGAACCGCGTTGCGGAAGCAGGGAAGGCCCCCGGTGGGGCCAGATAGCAAACCGGCACGGGCCGAAAGCAGGCCCATCGACACGCCCGATGAGCGCGGTTCTCGACTCGTTGGGCGTGTCACGTTTGAGGGGCCGATGCCGCCGCCGGCACTGGTTCGCGAGTACGAAGCGATCTTGCCGGGGGCCGCACAATTCTTCTTCAATACGCTTGACCGTCAGTCGAGGCACCGCCAGGAGCTTGAAGCAAAGGTGGTAGACGCGGGTATCGCAAACGAGAAAACGGGGATGTGGTTGGGTTTCTTCCTGGCGGTGCTGATGATCTGTTGCGGCGCCTTCCTGATCCACGAGGACAAGGACCCGCAGGGGCTCGCACTGATCGGTGCGACGATCATCACGCTTGCGGGCATCTTCATCTACGGACGGCACCGCACCACGAAGGAGTTGCGCGCCAAGGATCCAACGCAAGCCGTTCAGTAGTCCCCATACCGCGAGCTCACTCGCCCGGTTGTGTATTTGGCCCGTCTCCGCTACATTCCCGTGCTGCCCCCCGACCGGGGGCAGCACTTTTTCATGCCTGCTCCGCGCGCACCGCACGGGGCCTCATGTCCAAAGGATGGTGCCTTTTGTCGGATTACGAAGTCGTGTACATCTTCCACCCGTCGCTCGAGGATGAGCGGATCGAGGAGAAGATCGAGCGCTTCCACGGGATGCTCACGGGCGAGCGTGGCGGCGAGATCACCGCGGTGGACCACTGGGGCAAGCGCCCCCTGGCCTACGAGATCGCGGACCAGACCACCGGCCACTACACCGTGGCCCACTTCTCGGCCCCGGCCGAGGCGCTCCCCGAGTTCGAGCGCCTGCTGAAGCTGGACGACGAAGTCCTTCGCTACCTCGTGGTGGTGAACGAGGGCGACCTGCAGACCACACCGGTCCCGCCCGCTCCGAAGCGTGACGAGGAGTCCGAAGACGACGGGGAGGACGAGTAAGATGAAATCTTCGCGCAAGGTTTGCCCCGTGTGTGAGACCGGGCTGAGCTCCGTGGACTACAAGGACGAGAAGACGCTCGGCCGCTTCGTGACCGAGCGTGGCAAGATCCTGCCTCGCCGGATCAGCGGGATGTGCGCGCGCCACCAGCGCCAGATCGGGACCGCCATCAAGCGCGCCCGTTTCCTGGCCCTGCTGCCGTACATCGCGGGCTTCGAGTCGTAACCGGGCAAGGGAGAAACTACGATGCAGGTCATTCTCAGACAGCGTCTGGAGAACCTCGGCGAGACCGGGGACCTGGTGGACGTGAAGCCGGGCTACGCTCGCAACTACCTGATCCCCCGTGGCTTCGCCTACGAGGCGACGGCGGGGAACGTGAAGCGGATCGAGACGGAGCGGGCGTCGGTGGCCAAGCGTGAGGCCGCCACCCTGACCGAGGCGCGGCAGCGCGCCGCCTCCATCGAGGGCGTTTCGCTCACCTTCAATGCCCGCGCCGGGCAGGAAGGGAAGCTGTTCGGGTCCATCACCGCGGGCGACATCGCGGACAAGCTGGCCGAGCAGGGGATCCAGATCGACCGCCGCCAGATCGAGCTCGACGAGCCGATCAAGGCCCTCGGCGTGACTTCGGTGCCGGTGCGTCTGCACACCGACGTGCGGCCGGAGCTCAAGGTGTGGGTGATCGCGGAAGACTGAAGTGCCGAGTGCCAAGTGCCAAGTGCTCAGTAAAAAGCGCACTGACGCACTAACGCACTTCTGTTGAAGTACCGGGGGCGGCCCGCCACGCGGCGGGCCGCCCTGTTTTCGTGGCGAGAACGTGATCGTTGCAGCGGGATTCGGGCGTGAATAACTTGCGCCCAGGCCCTTCCCGCAGCCCCACACCACGCCACTGGAGACGCCCCATGCTCATCCGCGCAGCGGTTTTCGTGTGTGCAGCCATCGCCCTGTCCGCCGAAGCGGCGCATGCGCAGCAGTCGGCACGCCGCACCTGGGTGATCCCGCACGTGCTGGAGCGACCGGGCCGCCCCGCGACGGAGCTGCACATGGTCAATCTGGACCGCCGCGCGACCGTGGAGGTGAGCGTGTTCGCCAACGACGGCCAGCCGATGAAGTCGCGGAGCGGGCAGGCCGTGTGCGCCCCGTGCAGGATCACCTTCACGGCGAGCCCGAAGCAGGTGTTCTCGCTCAGGGACCGCATCGACGCCGCCGGCGGGTACGCGGGGGAACCGATGAGCGGGTACATCGTATTCACCGCCACCGCGCCGGCCGGAGTGAACATGCAGAGCTTCGTGGTCAACTCCCACACCTCCGCGGCTACGCTGAGCGTGTTCGGCTACGTGCCGGAAGAGGTCAGGAGCACGCTCAACCCGTAGATCCGCGGCTCGCCTGGCGACGCCGGTGCGGAGGGGGAGCGGCGCGAAGCCGCTCCCCCTCATTCAGTTGCGCTGGCGATCCTAACCGGCCGCTGTACTCAAAAAGGACGCGGATGGCACCTGACTTGCCGCCCGCACATGCATCTCCGCCGGGACACGGCGGGGAACGACTATCCGAACGATCGCGATCCTGGAGACCGATGAGCACCACCCCCGTCACGCCGCACAGCCTCGACCTTCCGCCCGAAGTCGCCCGCGCCGCCGAGCACCTGTTCGACCGCAAGGCGCAGGACGTGACGCTTCTGGACCTGCGCGGGATCTCCACCGCGACGGACTTCTTTCTGATCGCCACCGGCACCTCGGACACGCACGTCTCCGCCATCTCGGACCACGTGGTGGAGGAGCTTCGCGCCAGCGGCACTCGCCCGCTGAACGTGGAGGGCTCGCGCGGCGGCCGCTGGGTGCTGATCGACTACTTCTCCTTCGTGGTGCACGTCTTCCACCCGGCCGCGCGCGAGTTCTACCAGCTCGAGCGCCTGTGGGGCGACGCGCCCACGCACGTGCTGGTGCCGGCGGAAGGCGCGGCGGCGTAAAGGCGGGGAATGGGGAATGGGGAATAGGAACCGCATCGTTGTTCACTTGGTCCCTGATCCCTATTCCCTAATCCCTATCCTTGCCACGCGCCGACGCCCGCGTGTACTATTGCCCGCGTCCCGGCAACGTCCTTCCGCCACGTTTGCGCCTCGCCGGGCAGACATCCGCTCCCATCGATGACCGACATCCACGCGACTTCGGGCTCGGCCGGCCGCAAGCTGCCCGAGCCCACGTTCTTCGATCCCAGCTTCGAGCGCCTTCCGGCCGCGGCTTCGTTCGACGCGTCGCGCACCGGGCCGGTGCTCCTCCTCTTCGACCGAGCGGCCGACCGCGATTGGGTTGCGGACGCCGCGATTGCCATCGCGACGGGGTGGAACGCCACGGGGCAGCGCACCGTGCTGGCCGACCTGGGGCTGGACGATCCCATGCTCGCCGAGCGGATCGGGATGTCGAGCATGGAAGGGGTGGTGGACATCTTCCTGTACGGCGCATCGCTCGCCCGCAGCGCGCGGCCCGTGCCGGGACGGGGCTTCTACCTGATCTCCGCCGGCACCTACACTCCCGACTCCACCGCCATCCTCCGCGACGGGCGCTGGGAGAAGATCATCGCGGGGTTCCGCTCGGCGGGGGCGTCGCTGCTGGTCTTCGTGCCGTCGGACGCGCCGGGGCTGCCGTCGCTGGCGCGCTGGGCGTACGACGCCATCATGCTGGGCGAGCAGTCGCACGAGGCCGAGCTGTCGCGCGACGCGCCCGGCGGGGTCACGATACACGCCTGGCTCACGCCGCCCTCGCAGGGCCCGCGCGCCGATGCCGCGCCCCGTGCCGCCGCCATCCCCGTGTCGCCTGCCGTGGCCGCGCCGCCCGCGCCGCAGCGGTTCGCCGAGCCGGAGGCGCCCACGGGAATCCGCCCCTGGCTGGCCGCGCCGCGCGACGCGCAGGCGCACAGCGGTGGAGAGGAGTTCCGCACGGCGGAGGACACCGTCGGCGCGCCCGCGGCGACGCTCCCGGTGCCGGACCCGGATTGGGAAGAGCCGGAAACAAAGCCGGTGAAGAAGAGCCGTCTGGCGCCTATCCTCACGCTTCTCCTACTGCTGGCGGTGCTGGCGGGGGCGGTGTACATCCTCCTCCAGCAGTATCCGCAGCTCCTGGGCGGCACTCCCGGCGGGGCCGAGGCCGATCCGCCCGCGAAGACGACGGCGGTGGCGCCCCAGGGAGCGGTCGCGGCGGCGGGGACGGCGCTCCCCTTCACCGTCTTCGTCAAGGCGTATCCCCGGTACGAGGATGCGCGCCGCTTCGCGTCCTCGGTGGCGGCGAAGTTCCCGGACGCGCGCTTCTACGTGACGCCCGAGATGACGAGGGACAAGCTCTACTACAAGGTCTTTTCCGGCGCGCTGGCGGACTCGGCGGACGCGGTGGCGCTGCGGGAGCGGCTCATGCGCAGCGGCGACGTCGACGCGGAGGACGTCGGGACTTCGGACGACCTGATCCTCGTGCGTCCCTACGCGCTGGAGCTGGGCGAGCTTCCCACGCAGGCGGCGGCGCAGGCGCGGGCGGACTCGCTGAACGGGCGCGCCATCCCGGCCTACGCTGTGGCGGTGCCGTTCAGCGACGGCACCGAGCGCTACAAGGTGTACGGCGGCGCCTTCGAAGACTCCGCGGGTGCGGCGCCCATGCTCAGGATGGTGCAGCAGGCAAGACCGACGCTCCCCGCGCGCCTGGTGGCGCGCACCGGCCGGGCGCCCGCCCCGCAGAAATGAGGCTCCGCAGGCTCCAGCTCCACGGCTTCAAGTCGTTCGCGGACCGCACCACCATCGAGCTCCGCGACGGTGTGACGGCCATCGTAGGCTCCAACGGCTGCGGCAAGTCCAACACGGCGGACGCGGTGCGCTGGGTCCTTGGCGAGCAGCGGGCCAGCGCCCTCCGCGGCGGCAAGATGGAAGAGGTGATCTTCCAGGGCAGCGTCCGCAGGCGTCCCCTCCACTACGCCGAAGTCGCCCTCGTCTTCTCCAACGAAGACGGCTCCGTACCCATCCCCCAATCCGAAGTCGAGATCACCCGCAAGGTGTACCGCGAGGGCGGCAGCGAGTATTCGCTCAACCGCGCGCCGTGCCGCCTGCGCGACATCCACGACCTCCTGCGCGACACGGGGCTCGGGTCCGACGCCTATTCGATCATCGAGGCGGGGATGATCGACTCGATCCTGAGCGAGAAGGCGGAGGAGCGCCGCGCCATGTTCGAGGAAGCGGCGGGGATCGGCAAGTACAAGGACCGCCGCCGCGCCGCCCAGCGCCGCCTGGAGGGCGCAGAAGGGGACCTCACGCGGCTGAACGACCTGGTGGCGGAGGTGGAGAACAAGGTGCGCTCGCTCGCCCGGCAGCGGCGTCGGGCGCAGCGCTACGAGGAGCTCCAGGCGCGGCGGCTGGACCTGGAGGTGGCGCTGGCGACGGCCGAGGTGGCCGCCCTCACCGCGGCGCTGGGTGAGGGCGAGCGGCGGCTGGCGGATCTGGAGCGCATCGTCCACGACGCCGCCATCGAGCGCTCCACCGCGGAGACGGTCGTACAGGAGCGGCGGATCGAAACGGCGGAGCTCGGCCGGCGCCGCGCCGCGGTGGCGGGGCGGCTAGATGCCGTGCGCCAGCGGCTGGATGCCCGCGAGCGCGAGATCCTGCTGGCGGACGAGCGCCGCGGCCACGCCGAGCTCCGCATCGCGCAGCTGGTGAGGGAGCGCGGGGAGCTGGCCGAGCGCGCCGCCGCCCAATCCGCCGAGGCCGTGCGCCTGGACGCGGAGCGCGAGCGCGTGCAGGCGCGCGTGGACGGCACCCGAGAGCGGCTGGAAGCACGCGTGGAGGAGAACGAGGGGCTGCGCGCCACCCTCACCGGCCACCGCCAGGCGAGTGAGGCCGCCGCCACCCGCCAGCGCGAGATCGCCCGCGACATCGCCGCCGCGGAGGGGGAGCGCGCGTCGGCGGAGCGGCGCAGGCAGGAGGGGCTGGAGCGCGCCGAGCGGCTGAGCGTGCAGACGGAGCAGCTCGGCTCCGAGATTGACCGCATGGGCGAACAGACCGAGCTGTGGAGCGGCCAGGGCGACACCCTCCGCGACCGCCTGGACGCCGCCTCCGACGCCGCCACCCAGGCGCGCGAGGAGATGCGCGTCCTGCGCGGCCGCGAGGCGCCGCTGCGCGACGTGCTGCGCGCGGTGCGCCTGGTGCGCGCCGAGGCGGCCCATTTCGGCGTGCGGCCCGAGCGTATCGGCGTGATGGGCAGTTCCGCCGGCGGGCACCTCGCGGCCAGCGCCGGCACCCTGTACGACCACCCGCTCGGGCGCACCGGCGCGCCGCTCGACACGGTCAGCGCCCGGCCCGACTTCCTGAT
>DASVVI010000155.1:0-9193 GCA_036386635.1 Longimicrobium sp. | reverse complement strand
GCGCCCTCCACGTCGCCGGCGTCCTCGGCGATGCGGGCGTCCAGGAGCTGGATGGAGGCGGTGAGCATGGTGCCCGTCCGCTTGAGGCGCTCCATGGCGTCGCGCGCGTCGTCCATCTGCCCGGCCGCGTGGCAGGCGCGCGCCAGGGCGCCCAGGACACGCGGGTCGTCTTCGTGGATCCCGTTCAGGCAGGTGCGCACCAGGGCCACCGCATCGCCGCCGCGGCCGGCTTCGAGGTATGCATCGGCCAGGGCGAGGCGGTTGTTGACGGTGTTGCTGAGCGCCACCTCGTCTTCCAGGCGCTTGACCTCGGCGGCGGGGTTCAGGCGCCGCGCCAGCCGCTTGCCCGCCGAGCGCAGGCCGCCCGTGCGCATGTCGGGCAGGTACTCCGCGAAGAAGTACACCAGCATGCCCCCCCCCGGAAAGAAGAAGAGGATGAACAGCCACCACGTCTTCCCCTGCCGGACGGCGTGCACCGCAAAGAACACCTGCACCGCCAGCATGGCGAGGGCCCAGTACCAGGGAAGCCAGCCGAGAAAGCTCATGCGCGGGTCGAGGGGGGACGGGGAGCGCGCGGAAGTCCGACGACGAATTTCGGCGCCGCGCGCCGCTCGTGCAACCCGCACGGTCTTGCAGCGGCACGGCCGGAGCGGTAGGGTGCAGCGATCCCCCATCGCAAACCACCCAGGAGGTCGCATGCTTCGCCCCCGTATGGCCGCGGCGCTGGTGCTCTGGACCGCCGCGCTGGCCGCCCCCGCCGCCGCGCAGGCCCCGCGCACCGCGCCCGGCACCTTCTCCGTCGAGAAGTACCTGGACTACGAGACCGTCGGCGATCCGCAGATCTCGCCGGACGGCAGGCGCATCGTGTACACCCGCCGCTGGGTGGACCGCATGGCCGACCGCTGGGAGAGCGCCCTCTGGATCGTGGAGGCGGACGGGTCGCGCAATCGCTTCCTGGTCAAGGGCTCCAGCCCCGTCTGGTCACCGGACGGCACCCGCATCGCGTACGTGGCGGAGGGGGAGCCGAAGGGGCCGCAGCTCTGGGTGCGCTACCTGGACGTGGAGGGCGCCGGCACGCAGGTGACGCGCGGAACCGAGGCGCCGGGGAACGTGCGCTGGTCGCCAGACGGGCGCACGCTGGGCTTCACCCAGTTCGTGGCCAAGCCGGCGGACTGGAAGATCGGCATGCCCTCCGCCCCCGCCGGCGCCACCTGGACGCGCGCGCCGCGGGTGGTGGAGCGCCTGCACTACCGCGCGGACCGTCGCGGCCTCACCGATCCGGGCTTCGTGCACCTCTTCGTGGTCCCCGCCGAGGGCGGCACGCCGCGCGCCGTCACCTCCGGCGACTGGAGCGTGGGCTTCCGCTTCGACCAGCTCCCCGGCGAGGTGAGCTGGTCGTGGATGCCGGACGGGCGCACCGTCATCGTGGAAGGCCTCAACGAGCCCGACGCGGACCTGAGCTACCGCGACGCGAACCTGTACGCCGTGGACGTGGCCGGCGGCTCCATCCGCCGCCTGACCCCCGAGCGCGGCACCTGGACGCAGCCGGTGGTGTCGCCGGACGGGCGCACGATCGCCTTCGCCGGCCACGCCTACAACCGCCAGAGCTACCGCGCCCAGGACCTGTACCTGATGAACGCGGACGGCAGCGGGATGCGCCGCCTGGCCGACGGGCTGGACCGCGATCCGAACGGCATCACCTGGGCCCCGGACGGGAGCGGCGTCTACTTCACCACCGCCGACCGCGGCACGCGCAACGTCCACTTCGCCTCCGCGCGCGGCGGGGCGGCGCGCCAGCTCACGCGCGGCACGCACGTGCTGGGGCTCAGCTCCATCTCGCGGGGCGGCATCGGCGCGGCGGTGCGCACCGCACCCCACTCCCCGCCGGACGTGGTGCGCGTGGACCTGCGCCGCGGCGGCGAGCCGGTGCAGCTCACCCGCGTCAACGAGGACCTGCTGGCCGGCATGCGCCTCGGCGCTGTGGAGGAAGTGTGGTACACCTCCACCGGCGGCGCGCGCGTGCAGGGGTGGATCGTGAAGCCGCCCGACTTCACCCCGACCAAGAAGTACCCGCTGATCATGGAGATCCACGGCGGGCCGCACGCCATGTACGACGTCGGCTTCAGCCCCATGTACCAGAACTTTGCGGCGAACGGCTACGTGGTGCTGTACACGAATCCGCGGGGGAGCACGGGCTACGGCAGCGCCTTCGGCAACGCCATCGAGCGCGCCTACCCCAGCGTGGACTACGAGGACCTGATGGTCGGCGTGGACACGGTCCTGGCCCGCGGCTACGTGGACCCGGAGCGGATGTTCGTGGGCGGGTGCAGCGGCGGCGGGGTGCTCTCCAGCTGGACGGTGGGGCACACGGACCGGTTCTCCGCGGCCGCCGTGCGCTGCCCGGTCATCAACTGGATGAGCTTCGCGGGCGCGAGCGACGTGCCGCTCTTCACGGCCAACTTCTTCGACAAGCCGTTCTGGGAAGACCCGCAGCCGTGGCTCAAGCAGTCGCCGCTGATGTACGTGGGCAACGTCAAGACGCCGGTGCTGCTCATGACGGGTGAGCTGGACCTGCGCACGCCCATGTCGCAGAGCGAGGAGTATTACGCGGCACTCAAGACCCGCGGCGTGCCCACGGCGCTGCTGCGCTTCGAGGGCGAGTTCCACGGCACCAGCTCGCGGCCGTCCAACTGGATGCGCACGCAGCTCTACATGATGAGCTGGTACGAGCGCTGGGCCGGCAAGCGCGGCCAGGCGATGCCGCGGACGGCGGGCACGCGGTAAAAGAAAAAGGCCTCACACAGAGGGCACAGAGGGAACAACAAGCCACAGAGAAAACCTTGTGCGGTTCTCTCTGTGGCTCTGTGCTGTGTGAGGCCCGTTCTGGCGTACTTCCTACGACACCCAGAGCATGTCGGCCTTCGCGACCTCCCAGCGTGAGCCGGTGCGGCGCAGCGTCACGCGCCGGCCGGTTCCGCAGAGGCTGCCGCAATGGTGTCCGGCGTACACCACGGCGGTGGAATAAGTCGCGTCGAAGCCGATCCCGGAGAAGTCAAAGTATCCGCCCGAGCCCGGAAACTGTTCGTAGAAGCTGCGCCAGAGCGCCTCCAGGTCGCGTGGGCCTGAGTTGCGGGCGAACGGGAGGTCGGCGAGGCGCGTGAAGCGGATCGTGCGGGCGGAGGGGAGCGGGCGCGGAACGGGCCGCCGCGTGCGGTTCGCCTCCGCGAAGTTGCGCACGACCTCCGCGGATGCATCCTGCACGATGTCCGCACCGCCACCCCGGGGGATGAAGGTCGAGTCGATCACGACGGCGACTTTGCCCACCTGTACGAGGTGATCGAGCACCGCCGCGTACACCGCCGCGTCGTGCGGAGCGGCCGGTGCGGCGGGTGGCGGCGAGCCGGCCCGCGGTGCGGACGCGCACGCGGCGAGCGCCAGCAGGATGGCGGCGAGCGAGTATCGTGGGCGCGGCATCAGCATCCTCGAGAAATGGGTCGTGAGCACGTGAGCACAGGCACGCACGCCCCGGGCTCCAGCGCTGGAGGGTCACGGCGGCTCGCGGTGCGTGGAGGGCGCCTACCCGCGTGCCCGGCGCGCCTTGTCGCGCAGCATGAACAGGTACATCGATTCCACCTTTTCGCGCGCCCACGGCGTCTTGCGCAGGAACTTGAGGCTGGACGCGACGCTGGGGTCGTCGGTGAAGCAGCGGATGCGGATGCGCTCCCCCATCGCCGCCCATCCGAAGTGCTCCACCAGCTCGTTCAGCATGCGCTCCAGCGTGACGCCGTGGAGCGGGTTCTTGGCCTGCGGCTGCGGGTCGGTCATGGCGCGGTGTTTCCGGCGGTGTGCTCTCCAAGCTGGCGCGGGACGGTGTCGCCGGAAAGCCTGCGTCCAGCTACGGAGCCCTGCACTCGGTACGCGCGGGCCGGGTCGTTCTCGAGGTCGATCGTGATCTCGAAGCGGTCCGCGTCCAGCCAGCGCATCGTCGCGACGCCGGCGTCCGTGGCGCGCGCGGCCACGCCCGCACCGCGTAGCACCAGCTCGCCGCTGGGGAGCTTCGCGACCGCCGGGTACGTCGCCCCATTCGCGCTGTCGCTTCCCAGGTACGCAAAGTGTTCGGCGCCGGGAGCAAAGCTCACGCCCTCGTGCGGGCTCAAGTCCGCGGGTGGCTTGAGGATACGCGTGCGGCGCGTGCGCGCATCGTATGCGAAAAGTACCGGCGGGTCGTCTACGTCCGCTGATATGCCGTAGACCACGCTGTCGCCCGCCACGGCAGTCACACCGCGCGCGCCGCCTTCTACTCGGATCCCGGGCAGCGTGTCGGTGACGTTCACGACCACACGGCGCAGGAAGCCACCGTACAGCTCGCCCTGGTAAGGAATGGAGTCCACGTACTCCACGCTGAGCGCCCGAGCGGCGCGGGGCTGAGGCGTTTCGCTCGGCGGCTGGCTTCCTTCGCACGCGGCGGAGATCGCGGCGGCGGCGACCAGTACGAGGGCGTTCCGCGCTGGCGGCATCCTCATCCCATGACTTCCGGTGATTGCCCCAGCCGCGCGGCGAGCTGGTCGAGCACCATGGGCCAGGCCTGCGCGTGGGCGTCGCGCGAGGGCTCGTCGGGAAAGCCGGCGTGGGTCAGGCGCAGGCGGGTCCCGGCGCCCTCGGGCGTGAGACCGATCGTCAGCACCGTCTCGACGCCGCGCGTGCCTCCCGTGCCGGTGACCCACGCCAGCTCCACCAGCCGGTCGCGCTCCAGGCGCAGGAAGCGGCCGTAGTGCGGGTAGGCCTTGCCGCCCGCATGCACCTCGAAGACGAACGGCTCGCCCTCCTCCACCCGCATCCTCGCGGTCCCGGGCGCGGCGAACCACGCGTCGAACCGATCGGTGAAGGCGCGGTAGAGCGCGGCGGGCGGTGCATCGAAGGCGCGCTCGGTTTCGAGCTGAAAGGTGTGCTCGGCGGGTGGAGGCGCGTGCACGCCGCGCGGATCGACGAGCTGCATGACCTCGATGCGGTTGCCGAACGGGTCGTGCACGTAGAAGCGCCGCATCCCGGGATACCGCTCGTCCCACCTGGCCGGATGCCCCGCCGCATCGCATTGCGCGGCCACCGCGTCCACGTCGTCCACGCGCAGCCCTGGATGCGCCTTGCGCGCCGGCTCGAAGTCGGGCTCCACCCCCAGGTGCAGCTCCACGCCGCCGGAGCGGAACCATGCGCCGCCGTTCGCCATCATCGGCTCGGGCTTGGGCACCTCCTCCAGCCCCAGCACGCCGCTGTAGAAGGCGCGCGCCGTGTCCTCTTCCCCCGCCGGCATCGCGATCTGCACGTGGTCCAGCGTCAGGTACGCCACACTCCTCCTCATGGTTTTTCTCTCTTCGCGTCTCCGCGCCTCCGCGTGAGACCCTGCCGTTCAAACCACGGGCATCCCCAGGTGCGTGCGCAGGTCCCACAGGTCCGGAAAGAAGCGCCGCTCCACGGTCGTGCGCAGATACGCCGCGCCGGAGCTGCCGCCGGTGCCGGGCTTCCAACCGATCACGCGCTCCACCATCTGCACGTGGCGGAGTCGCCAGAGAGTGAACATCTCGTCGTACTCCACCAGCGCCTCGCAGAGGAGAAAGAGGTCGAAGTGGCTCTGCTGGTCGCGGTAGATGGTGGAGAGCTGCATCACGCGCCGGTCGCGCGCCTGCTGCCGCACCTCCTCCGCCGCATCGTCCCCCGGCTCCGGGATGTCGAAGCCGCGGCGGCGGCAAACCTCGTAGAAGGCGTCGCGCACGCTCGGGTTGTCCAGCCGCGCCTGGAGCCGCTCGCGCTCCTCGGGCGTGGGACGGGCGTGCACGAGCATCCCCGGGTCCTTGCTCCCCGACACGAACTCGATCTCCCGGAACTGGGCGGACTGGAAGCCGCTCGCCGGCATGATGTGGTCGCGGAAGGTCAGGAAGTCGGTGGGGCTCATCGTCTCCAGCACCGTGATCTGGCTGACGAGCACGCGCTGGATCTCGATGCAGCGCCGCAGGAGCCGCGTGGCTCCGAGCACGTCGTCGCGCTGCAGCCGCGCCACCACGCCGTCGATCTCGTGCAGGATCTGCTTGAACCAGAGCTCATACACCTGGTGGATGACGATGAAGAGGAGCTCGTCGTGCTGCACGGGATCGGAGCGCAGCTGCTGCATCCCCAGCATCTCCTGCACGCGGAGGTACGAGCCGTAGCTCAGCTCCTGCTCGTGGTCTTCCCTTCCGAACGACATCGTTGCGTCTCCCTGCAAGGGGCCGTGGCGTGCGCCGGGCGGAGCAGCCGAACACCATCAAAGTCCGCTCCGCGCCGCACTCCCGCAACCGTGGCGGCGGCTAGCGGGCGGTGTCGAGAAGCGGCCGCACGCGCCGGAACGCCCACAGCGCGAACCAGATCCCCGCAACCATAGAGAAGATCAACAGGGAGACGACGGCATACGCGGGGCCGATCACCTCGCTGTGGCCAAGCGCCCACACGAGGCGCGCCACCACGAAAAAGCACCACGCGGATGCAGCCAGGAGGAGGGCATGTGCGGCACGCGGCGAGCGCCGCAGCAGGACCGCGGCGCCTGCGGTCGCGGCAAGCAAAGCGAGGTGAGGCAGGTGTGCGCCCAGGTCGCTGAAGCTACGGGGCACGGGGAGTCCGGAGAGCAGGAAGAGCTCCACGAAAGCCGCGATCCCGAGTGTAACGCGGCACGCACGCAGGTGCCTGCGCAACCGCGCCTGCGGATCGGTGCTGGGCCGGTTCATCGCCGCCACCAGGGCCCAGTGGAGCAAAGCGAACGCGGCGAAGATCGCGGCCAACGCGCCCACCACGCCGGTTCGATTCGGCTCCCCGATTGCGGCGAGCACGGTCGCGCCGAATGCCACGAGTACGCAGAAGCCGAGGATGCCCGCGACCACGCGGAGCGCGGCGCGAAAACGTGAGCGAGGCGGGTGGTCGGCTGGTGGCAAGCTCTCCTCGTGAATCGCTGGGTAGAACGGCGGGTGTCGCGCAGAGGGCGAAGAGGAGAATGGCATGGCATAGATAGATCCATCATCACGCGCACGCGGCGTGCCGGGTGTCGTGAACAAAACACTTGTCTAAGGTGAGTAGCACGTTTAGAGTAGTACACTCCCCACCAACACCTCCCCCATCGGTTTCCTCGCATGTCCTCCTACGCCGCCCGCAAAACGGTGCTCATCGTCGACGACAACCCCGACGTGCGCGAGATCTGCTCGCTCGCGCTGGACTATGCCGGCTACCACGTCCTGCGCGCCTGCGACGGCGAGGAAGGGGTGGCGATGGCGCGCGAGGCGCTGCCGGACATGGTGGTGATGGACGGAAAGATGCCGCGGCTGGGCGGGTGGGATGCGGCGCGCGTCCTCAAGACGGACCCGCGCACGGCGCCCATCCCCGTGCTGGCCTTCACCGCCAGCGCCGTCACCCCCGCGCAGATGCGGCTCCTGCGCGAGGTGACCGACGGCTACATCCCCAAGCCGTGCTACCCGTCCGACTTCCTGGCCGCCGTGCGCCGCTGCATCGGGCCGCCGGTGGTGGACATCTCCATGGCGGCGATGCCGGTGGCGGAGTCGGCGTAACGGCGGGTCTCACGCGGAGACGCGGGCATGTGGGTGGAGGCACGGAGAGCTTCTCCGTGCCTCCTTTTTCGCGTGCATCGGGCGAAAATGGTCTCACGCAAAGGCGCAAAGGCGCAAAGAAAGGATTTCCGTGTCTTTCCTTCGCGCCTTCGCGCCTTCGCGTGACATTCTTGACCCTTGGAGATTGCGCAGAACTTAGTACGACTCGCATCCCCAGCCGTCGCCGTCCCGGTCCAGCCGGTGCGGATCGTCGCCCGTCACCTTGACCCTGTGCCCCACGTCGGCGCAGTCCAGGTCGTAGCCGTTCCATGCCGGGTATGCGTAGGGGCTGCTGTCCTCCTCCACTTCTTCCACCGGCTCCGGCTCCGGGTCGGGGGCCCTGCTCGCGTCCTTATCGGGCTCGGGGGTGCTGGCCGGCGGCGGGTCGCCGTCCATCAGCACGAAGGCAGACGTATCGTGCTCGATGGTCAGCGGTGCGGAGAGGAGCGACGCCGGCTGAGATACCGGCTCGGGGTCGCACGCCGCCAGCACCATGATCAACGAGATCGCCAGTGTTCTGTCCAGAATGCCCATCATCCCTCCGTTGCCGCTGTGTACCACGTTCATGAATGGCCGTCCTGCTGCTGATGAAACGTCATTATGTCGAGCACTTGCTTCCAACTCGCTATATAGTCGGCACGGTGTGACGAGTTTCTGGCTGGCGCCGGTCAGCGCGGGGGCGGGAGCGGGGAAGGGCCGAGCGGCTCCAGGTCGAAGCTCGCGAGGAGGGGCCCGATCCGCCGCGCGAACTCCTCCGTGCCCGCCGGGTGCGTGCGCTGGAGCTCCGCGCGCGCCTTCGCGGACTGCTCCCACCCGGCGGGCGAAAAGAAGGATACGATCTTCAGCGTGTCGCTCGTGAGGTTTCCCTGCGCGTGCGGCGTCCCGCGCGAAATGAGGACGAACGAGCCCGCGGAGAGCGAGTGGAGCCGGCCCTCCATGAAGACGGTCAGCGTGCCGCGCACCACGTAGAACGCCTCGTCCATCCGGTTGTGGCGGTGGAGCCCGGTGCGTGTGCCGGGCGGCTCTGTCCGCTCCAGCGCGGCCCAGCGGTGGTCCGTGGCCCAACCTTCGGCCAGCAGGCGCACGCTTCCCTCGCCGATGTCCAGCGGCGCGCTGTAGGAGGGTACGAGCACCGCTGAGCGCCCCAGCGAGGGCTCAGGGCTCGGACTCGCCGCGCGAGGAGCGCATCCCGCCAGCACGCACAGCAGGAACAAGCTCGGCCGTTTGCTCCTCATCGACTCCCTCGTGTATGGGTATCGTGAAGCTGATGAAACTGAACGTCAAGATGCCGTGCAGCGCGCCAGCAGCAGGAAGATCGATCCGCCGATGATCACGAGCGCATGTGCCATCGAGATGCCCCTCTATGCAGGGCGGAGCGTATACCAGTCGTCAGACGGACGGTTCACTACGAAGCACGCCCGCTCCACCGTGTGGTAACGGCCGACTGAAGCAGTATCGAAGTCGCCGCTGCCCCGCGGATGCAGCCCTGCCGCCACGACGCGACCCCCGGACTGGAAGACGAGCAGATCCCAAAGATCATCACGGCGAATCGCCCGGGCGTCGTCTCCGTA
>DASVVI010000154.1:0-3835 GCA_036386635.1 Longimicrobium sp. | reverse complement strand
ATCCGGGCAACGCACGGGTAGTTCTCCCCCTCACCCGCCCTGCGCCCCCGCAGGCGGGGGAGGGGGTCGGGGGGAGGGGGCCCTCCGTTGACAGCCCGCGCCGCCGTCCCTACGTTCCGCCGCGCTTCCTAAAGACCATTCCAGCAGAACCACTTCCGGCATCCATGGCGACCATCCAGAAGAACCGCGCGCGGGAGATCCTCGACTCGCGCGGCAATCCGACCGTCGAAGCCGACGTCGTGCTTTCCTCCGGCGCGTTCGGGCGCGCGGCGGTGCCCAGCGGCGCGTCCACCGGCGAGCACGAGGCCGTGGAGCTGCGCGACGGCGACAAGGGGCGGTACCTGGGCAAGGGCGTGCGCGGCGCCGTCGCCAACGTGAACGGCGAGATCGCCGAGGCGCTTCACGGGATGGACGCCTTCGACCAGACCGGGATCGACCGCGCGATGATCGCGCTGGACGACACACCCAACAAGGGCCGCCTGGGCGCCAACGCGCTGCTGGCCGTGTCGCTGGCCGCCGCCCGCGCCGCCGCGGCCGACTGCCGGCTCCCGCTCTACCGCTATCTGGGCGGTCCGCTGGCCAACATCCTCCCCGTGCCGATGATGAACATCCTCAACGGCGGGGCGCACGCGGCCAACAACGTGGACTTCCAGGAGTTCATGGTGATGCCGGTGGGGGCCAACTCCTTCTCCGAAGGGCTGCGCATGGGGACGGAGATCTTCCACGCGCTCAAAAAGGTGCTCACGAGCCAGAAGAAGTCCACCGGCGTGGGCGACGAGGGCGGCTTCGCGCCGGACCTGGCGAGCAACGAGGAAGCGCTCGACGTGATCCTCACCGCCATCGAGCAGGCCGGCTACCACGCCGGCGACGACGTGGTGCTCGCGCTGGACGTGGCCGCATCGGAGCTCCACCGCGACGGCGCGTACGTGTTCCACAAGTCGACCAACGAGCGGCGCACTTCGCAGGAGATGGTGAGCTTCTACGCGGAGTGGGCCGAGCGCTACCCCATCCGCTCCATCGAGGACGCGCTCGACGAGAACGACTGGGACGGGTGGAAGCTGCTGACCGACGCCATCGGCAAAAAGGCGCAGCTGGTGGGCGACGACCTCTTCGTGACCAACACCGAGCGGCTGGCGCGGGGGATCGAGCAGGGGATCGCCAACTGCATCCTCATCAAGGTCAACCAGATCGGCACGCTAACCGAGACGCTGGAGGCGATCGAGATGGCGCGCGCCGCCGGCTACCGCGCCGTCATGAGCCACCGCTCGGGCGAGACGGAGGACACCTTCATCGCCGACCTGGCGGTTGCAACGGGGGTGGGGCAGATCAAGACGGGGAGCGCGTCGCGCACGGACCGCGTGGCCAAGTACAACCAGCTCCTCCGCATCGAGGAAGAGCTGGGCTCGGCCGCCCGCTACCCGGGCAGGACGCTGTGGCGCTGAGCCCGCGCGCGGCGCGCCGCCTGCTGGCCGGAGGCGCGCTCGCGGTGGCCGGATACTACGCCCTGTGGGGGGGCGAGTACTCGGCGTGGGACCTGGTGCGCCTGCGCCGCGAGCGCGCCGCCGCCGAGGAGCAGCTCGCCGCCACGCGCGCGGGGGTGGACTCGCTCCGCCAGCATTCCGTGCGGCTGGAGCGGCAGGATTCGGCGGTGGAGCGGATCGCGCGGGAGCGCTTCGGGATGATCCGCGACGGCGAGCTGCTGTACCGCTTCGTCCCCGTGGACTCGGCCGCCAAGGCGCCCGCGGGGCCTTGACGGTAGCAGCCTTCGACGGTACATTGGGTGCACTGATCGCGGGGTGGAGCAGCCTGGTAGCTCGTCGGGCTCATAACCCGAAGGTCGCCGGTTCAAATCCCGCCCCCGCTATGCCCGACCGGAGGGCCGGTCCTCACGGACCGGCCCTTCGCAGTGGCAGGGTAGCTCAGCTGGTTAGAGCGTACGACTCATAATCGTAAGGTCGGGGGTTCGAGCCCCCCCCCTGCTACTTATACAGAAGGCCAGCACTGACGCGGACTTCCGCGGGTGCTGGCCTTTCTTTGAATACCGACTACGAGCAGGGCCCGCTCGGACTCTTTCAGGCCTTCATTGCCGAGATCTACGAAACCGCTGCTGAGCTGGTTGGAACGTCCGGCCGCGGATCGCGGAATCCGTTTCGCCCAGGCGGACGGGGAGTGGCGCTTCTACCCCTACGAGCAGGTAGGGATGATGGCGCGCGAGGCCGCCCGCGGTCTGGCGCAGCACGGGGTGCGGCCGGGAGACGTGGTCACGCTCATCGGTGAGACGGGCCCCGAGTTCATCGCGGCCTTCTTTGGTGCGCTCGCAATCGGCGCTACTCCGTCGCCGGCCGCGCCGCCGATGATCTTCAAGGAGCTGGACCGCTACCGTGAGCACCTGGCAAGGGTCCTGGACGCGACGCGTCCCACCCTTGTCGTGGCCGGCGAAGGGCTCGCGGGTGTGATCGAGAGCGTCGGCGGTTCTTCGGCAGTGGTGGAGCTGCCGGCGCTGTTCGGCCGGGGTGGTGAGCTCACCCCCTGGAACGCACGCGCGGACGAGATCGCGCTCCTCCAGCTCACCTCCGGCAGCACCGGCGCGGCGCGCGCCGTCTCCATCTCCCACACCGCCCTCATGGCCAATGCCGCGGCACTCAGCCGCTGGCTCGGCATCGCCCCGGGCAGCGCCTGGGCGTCATGGCTCCCGCTGCACCACGACATGGGGCTCGTTGGAGGGATGATCGCTCCGGTCGTGTACGAGGCCGATCTCTGGCTCATGCGGCCGGAGCAGTTCGTCCGCGACCCGCTCGGCTACCTGCGGTGCTTCGGAACCTTTGGAGCCCGGTTGAGCGCCACGCCACCCTTTGCGCTGGACCTCATCGCGCGCAGGGTGCCGGCCGATGCGCTGGAGGGGATGGACTTCTCGGGGGTGGAAGGGATCGTCGTAGGCGCCGAGCGCATCTCGCCGGGCACTCTGGAGCGGTTCCATGCGCTGCTCGGCCCTTTCGGGCTGCGCCGGGAGGCGCTTCTTCCCGCGTACGGACTCGCGGAAGCAACGCTGGCCGTCTCGGGCGTGCCACGGGGAAGAGGGTGGGAGGCCACGGTCGTCGACTCCGCATCGCTCGCCCTGGGGCGCCGCATCCGCCCCCCTGAAGCCGGGGTGGAAGGAACCGCGGTGGTCGGATGCGGGTTGCCGCTCGACGGCGTGTCCGTGTCGGTCGTGGACGAGGACCTCGTCCCGGTCGGAGAGGGACGGGTGGGCGAGATCGTGGTGCGAGGTGCGTCGCTCGCCAGCGGATTGGCGGGCGACGCTCCGGCCTCGCTCACCCGGCTATCCGACGGGGAGCTGCGCACGGGAGATGCCGGCTTCCTCGCCGACGGTCAGCTCTTCGTCATCGGCAGGCTGGGCGACAGCATCAAAGTGCGCGGGCAGGCGGTGTTCAGCGAGGACCTGGAAACGGCCCTCGCGGAGATGGGTGCCGGCCGCCAGCAGGTCGCGGTGCTGCTGGGGGTCCTCGGAGGGTTGCCCACGGTGGTCCTGTTGAGCGAGGATGCGGATCACGATTGGCGAAGTTCCGCGGCCGCGCTTCTCAGGCGCCAGGCCGGAGGCGCCAGGGTCACATCGTTGAACGTGCCACGTGGGACCATCACCCGCACGTCGAGCGGCAAGCCGCGGCGGCGCGCGCTGTGGCAATCGTTCGTGGAAGGCAGCCTCACCGCCGCACCTCACCAGCAGCCGGAGGACGCGATTGCCTGACGCAGGAGACTTCGCAGCGATGGAAGTGGAACGGAAGAAGGTGCGGGACGGTGTACGTTCGATCGTGGCTCGCCTGGCTCCGGAGCCGGG
>DASVVI010000153.1:0-6798 GCA_036386635.1 Longimicrobium sp. | reverse complement strand
TGAGGGCCTCCACCCACCCCACCACGTCCCCGATCGGCCGCGCGCGGTCGGCCTCGTTCAGCACCTCGTGGCGCATCTCGGGGTAGTGGCGGATGGTGACGTCTCCGGGGAGCGACTCGGCGAAGCGCGTGACGGCGGCGGAGTCCACGATCTGGTCGTCGCCGGGGATCAGGACCAGCGTCGGGGGGTCGCGCAGGACGCTGCACTCGGCGAAGGCGGCCTGCGTGGCCGCGTTGAGCTCGGTGGAGAGACGCGGCGTGACGCGGCTGTGGACGAGCGGGTCGTCGTGGTACGAGCGGACGTACGCCTCGTCCGTGGAGAGCTTCTCCGGGTGCACGCCGCTGGTGAAGGGGAGCTTCGGCAGCCAGCGCGAAAGGAAGCCGGAGATGGCGAGCTTCCACACGGGGGCCTTGAGCGCGACGCCCAGCAGCGGCGCGGAGAGGATCACCCCGCGCACCCCCGTCTCGCGATGGGCCTGGAGCCAGCGGATCACGATCAGCCCGCCCAGCGAGTGCCCCAGCACGAAGACGGGGAGGCCGGCGGGGAGCTTCTTCGCGACGGCGGCGCGGAAGGCTTCGAAGTCTTCGGCGAAGCGGGAGAAGCGGTCGACGTGGCCGCGCTGGCCGGCGGAGCGCCCGTGGCCGCGGTGGTCGAGGGCGGCCATCGTAATGCCGCGCTCCACCAGGGCGGCGGCGAAGGGGGCGTAGCGGCCGGCGTGCTCCCCCAGCCCATGCGACAGAAGGAGGACGGCGCGAGGCCGAGGGGCGGCCCAGGTCAGGTAGTGGATGCGGATGCCATCCGCCGCGCGGACCGAGGCGGAAACCGCGGCGGGGGGGAGCCCCGCCGGGGTCACGGAGCCTCCCTCCGCGACAGGTTCAGCGACCGAAAGGTGTTCAGGTACACGCCCAGCGAGTACACCGTCAGGATCACCGCGATGGCCAGCGTCACGATGGCGAACCATCGGTGGAACGGCACCCACATCCCGTCCCAGCTCGGCATCCCGATCCACCCCTTCTCCCGCGCGGCGGAGTGCAGGGCGTACCAGAAGATCGCCGCGCCCACGAAGATGTTCTGGAAGACGGCCTTCAGCTTCCCCGCGTTCCCCGCCGCCAGCACCACGCCGCGCTTCGCCGCGAAGCCCCGGAAGAGGGTGATGAAGAGCTCGCGCCCGAATATCACCACCAGCACCCACACCGGCAGCACCCGGCCGAACCACGGGAAGGGCGTCGCGGGCTCCCAGCCGTGCGAGAGGAGGTAGAACGGCAGAAAGGTGGCCGCCAGCAGGAGTTTGTCCGCCAGCGGGTCCATCAGCTTGCCGAAGTCCGTGATCAGGTTGCGGGAGCGGGCCAGGTGCCCGTCCCACAGGTCCGAGAAGGCGGCGGCCAGGAAGACGATGAAGCCGGCGAGCCGCATCGCGAACCCGTCGTACATGATCATCGGCCCCACCACCAGCGCCAGGGCGATGCGGCCGATCGTGATCGAGTTGGGGAGGTTCAGCGTGCCGCTCATCGGACCCTCAGCTGAGGGACTTGATGACCAGCTTGCTGACCGCCTTCAGCGTGTCGAACACCCCGATCCCGCGCACCCCCACCGCCTCGTAGTACGGCACCATCTGGGGGTTCAGCTGCTCCTGGAGCTCCTGAATCGACGAGATGTTGGGGAGGTCGCGCTTGTTGTACTGGATGACGAAAGGGATCTCCCGCAGGTCCAGCCCGTACTCCGAGAGGTTGTCGTAGAGGTTGTGCATCGACTCCACGTTCGCGTCCAGCCGCTCCACCTGGCTGTCGCCCACGAACACCACCCCGTCCACGCCCTTGAGGATCAGCTTGCGCGAAGCGTTGTAGTACACCTGCCCCGGCACCGTGTACAGGTGGAAGCGCGTCTTGAAGCCGCGGATGCTCCCCAGGTCCACCGGCAGGAAGTCGAAGAAGAGGGTGCGCTCCGTCTCCGTGGCCAGCGAGATCAGCTTGCCGCGGGTGTTGGGCGCCACCTTTTCGAAGATGTACTCCAGGTTGGTGGTCTTGCCGCACAGCCCGGGGCCGTAATAGACGATCTTGCAGTTGATCTCGCGCGAGGCGTAGTTGATCATCGACATGGGGGCCGCCTCCTTACAGGTCGCCGAAGAGACGGTCGATCTCGTCTTCCGCCTCGTCGGTGAAGCCTGCCTCCATGTGCACCGCGGCCGCCGCCGTGCCGCTCCGCGCGAATATCTCGTGGAACACCTCGCTCAGCTCGCGCACCACTCCCTTCACCTTGATACGGATCATCCCCAGCGTGGTGCGGTTGTCGAAGAGGACCACCAGGATCACGCGCCGGGCGACGTCCGCCAGGTACATGGACTCGCGCTCGCCCTGGTGGAAGAGCGACGAGAACTCCGTCTCGCCGATCATGGTGGCGAGCTGGTCGTTGGCCGCGAAGTCCGCCGCCGCCAGCGACGCGAAGGCCACCGAGTCGAACTCCGGCTTCTCGCCCGACGTGGTCACCAGCTGGCCCGCGCGGTCCACCAGGAGCGCGCAGCGCGCGTTGGAATCGTACAGGAACGACTGCAGCATCCGGTCGATGCGGTGGAAATCTGCTTCCGCAAGGGACCAGCTCGACGAACCAACCGCCATCACGCGACCTCCGACCGGGCGGAAAGGGATTCCTCGAGCTGCGCCAGCACCGCCGTGGCCCGCCGCCGCAGCAGCGGGCGGGGCTCCCACGCCAGGTAGTCGCGCAGGAGCAGGATCGTGTTCACCGACGCCGTCTCGGTGCCGATGTACTCGAGCGCGGCCAGGCGGCGGAGGGGGTGCGGGGAGAAGAGATCGCGGCGGTGGCGGCTGATCTGGTCGCGGACCAGGATGACGCCCACGGCCGCGGCCGCGGCTACGGCCAGCAGGGTGACGGCCGTGGTCTGGAGGATGCGCTTGCTTGCCATGGGCCCGGTGAGGTCTGTGCGGCGAGCCGGCGTCCCGGCCCGGCCCGGCGACAAAGTAAGGGACGGCGCTGAAAAGCGAAACTCCGTCCCTGAGCGCGGTTCCATGCGAAAGGCGCGCCGCGGGGAGTGGGGTGCGGGAAGACGGCGTGTAGTGGGCGGAGGGCGTTCGTTTTGGCCTCACGCGGAGGCGCGGAGACGCTGAGAGAACCGCAACTGCGGCCTCACACAGAGACACAGAGGGCACAGAAAGAACCGCGGGAGGTGTTCTCTGTGGCTTCTCTGGATGGTGGAAAGAAATGAGGCGGCGCCGTTACCTCGGCGCCCGCCCCGCACTCACGCACTAACGCACTCACGCACTTTTCTACAGCTCGCGCCGTCCGTTCAGCGCCTCCGCGATGGTGACGCCGTCCGCATATTCCAGATCGCCGCCGACGGGGAGGCCGCGGGCGATGCGGGTGACGCGGACCCCGAGGGGGGCGATCAGCTTGTTGAGGTAGAGGGCCGTCGCCTCGCCCTCGACGCTGGGGTTGGTGGCGAGGACGACTTCGCGGACGACGCCGGCACCCACGCGGGTGAGGAGGGGGGAGACGTTCAGCTCCGCCGGGCCCACGCCGTCGAGCGGGGAGAGGCGGCCGCCGAGGACGTGGTAGACGCCGCGGTACTCGCCGGTGCGCTCGATGGCCATGATGTCGCTGGCCTCCTCCACCACGCACAGGGTGGAGCCGTCGCGGCGCGTGCTGCGGCAGATCTCGCAGGGGCTCTGCTCGGTCAGGTTGCCGCACTCCGTGCAGGAGCGCACCCGCTCGCGCACCGTCTGGATGGCGCGCGACAGCTTGCGCGCCTCGTCCTCGGGGGCCTTCAGCAGGTGGAAGGCGAGCCGCAGTGCCGTCTTCCTGCCGATTCCGGGAAGGCGCGCAAGCTCGCCCACCAGCTCGTCGATGGCGGACAATCGCCCCTCAGGTGCCCGGGAAGGGGAACGGCAGCGACAGGCCGCCCGAGACGCGGCGCATCTCGTCGTCGTACAGCTCCTGCGCGCGCGTCTGCGCCTCGCTCACGGCGGCGAGCACCAGGTCCTCCAGCATCTCGACGTCGCCCGCCTGCACCACGGTGGGGTCGATCTTGATGGCGCGGATGCGCCCGCGCCCGTCCGCCGTGGCGGTCACCATTCCGCCGCCGCTGGAGGTGGACACGGTCTTCTGCGCCAGCTCCGTCTGGAGCTGCGTGATGCGGGCCTGCACCTGCTGGCCCATCTCGAGGATCTGCTGGAAGTTGGTCATCTCACCATCATCGGGTGGAGAAAAAAAGATGCGAGCGCATTCCGAATTTCCCGCCGGGCGGGCTCGGAACGCGCGTTCATTCAACGAGCTCGAGGTCCCACGCTTGTACCGCCGCCGCCAGGGTCGGTTCCCCCTCCGCGAGCCGCCGCAGCCGGTCCTTTTTGGCGCTCTCGGCGGTGATGCGGCTGCCCCCCGACTCCTCCACCGCCGCCGCCTGCCCGACGCTGAAGACGAGCTTCACTTCGGCGCCGCCCATCCTGCGCGAAACGGCCTCCTCCAGCGGCTTGCGCGACGCGGCGTTCCCCATCCGCTCCAGCACCGGCGAGCCGGCGGGGAACTCCACGCGCACCTGGTTTCCCTGCACCGTGAAGCGGGCGGCGCGCAGGAAGAGGCTCATCCCGCCGGAAACGCCGTCTCCCTCCTGCAGCATTGATGCCCAGGCCCGCCGCACCCGCGCCGGGTCCAGCTCCGCGGTCCCCGGCTCCGGGATCGCGACCGGCTCCAGGTTGTACGCGGACGGCCCCGGCCCGCGCCCCTCGTCGGGAAGCGCGATCGGCGGGAGGTCCATCACCTCGTCGCTTCCATTCGCCGACGCGATCGCCGCCGCCGCGGCGCCGCGCTCCCAGGGCGGCACGGCTCGCTCGCGCACGGCCGGGCGCTCCACCGGGGCGGGCGCGGGTGGCGTGTAGGCCGGCGTCTGCATCACGGGCGCTGGCGCGGGCACTGGCGCGGGCGCTGGCTCGGGCGCCCGCGGCGCCGGTGCCGCCGGGACGTAGGCGACGGGCTCGGGCGCGGGGGGGGGCGGCGGAGCGGGTGCGGGCGGTGGCGCTACGGGGGCGGAGGGGCGGGCGGCGGGCTCAGTGGCCAGCCGCCCGCCCTGGACGTTTCCCCGGGACGTGCCTCCCGCTGGGGCGCCGCCGAGCGCGGCCAGCACGTCCTCCAGCACCACCGTGCTCTCCAGGTACGAGAACCTCAGCAGGAGCAGCTCGATCAGGATCCGCTGCTCCCCGCTCTTCCGGAACCGGCCGTCCGCGTCCAGCTCCGCCACCTGCGACAGCATGCGCAGCAGGTCGCCGGGGGAGAAGCGGCCCGCCATCTCGCGCACCGCCTCGCGCTGGTACTGCGGCACCGACTCCGCCTCGCCGCCGCCGAGCCGGGTGATCAGCAGGGCGCGGAGGAAGTCCGCCAGGCCGCGGTAGAACTCGGCCAGGTCGTACCCCTCGTCCAGCATCCGCCCCACGAAGCGGAAGACGTCCGCCGAGCGGCGCTCCGCGATGATGCCGAAGAGCTCCAGGTACACCTCGGTCCCCACCAGCCCCAGCACGCGCCGCACGTCCTCCGCGGTCGGCGTCCCCTCGGTAAAGGAGAGCACCTGGTCCAGCAGCGAGAGCCCGTCGCGCATCCCGCCGTCCGCCTTCTGCGCGATTGGGAGTAGCACGTCGTCGCCCGCCGTGAGCCCCTCCGCGTCCAGCACCTCGCGCAGGCGCCCCACTAGGTCGGACGTGGCGATGCGGTGGAAGTCGAAGCGCTGGCAGCGCGAGAGGATGGGCGGCGCGGCCTGCTGGATCTTTTGCGGCTCGGTGGTGGCGAAGACGAAGATGACGCGCGGGGGCGGCTCCTCCAGGATCTTGAGGAGCGCGTTCCACGCCTCGCGCGTCAGCATGTGCGCTTCGTCGATGATGTAGATCTTGTGGCGGTCCTCGGCGGGCGCGTACATCGCGCGGTCGCGCAGGTCACGCGCGTCGTCCACGCCGCGGTTGGAGGCCGCGTCGATCTCCACCACGTCCAGCGAGGTGCGCCCGGCCCAGATGCGCACGCACGAGTCGCACTGCCCGCACGGCTCGCCGTCGTCCCCGCGGTTGGGGCAGTTGAGGGCCATGGCGAGGACGCGTGCGAGCGTCGTCTTCCCCACCCCGCGCGGCCCGCAGAAGAGGTACGCGTGCGCCACGCGGTCCTTTTGCACGGCGGAGCGCAGCGTTTCGGAGACGTGCTCCTGCGTCGCCACTTCGCGGAAGTGGCGGGGCCGGTAGGTACGGGCGAGTGCTGTGCGTGACACGAGCGGCCTGGACTGCGGGTGCGGGGGCGGCGGGGCTGCGGCCGGTGGGGAATATACCGCGCCGGTGGGCGCAGGTTCAACGGAGGCGGTGTAAGTGGCGCGCCCGCAACGCCAAAGAAGCGCGCCGCTACTCCGGCCCGGCGAGGTTCTCCGCGAATCGGGCGAGGACGGCGGCCATGCGGATCCGTTCGGACGCGGGGATTCCGCGCAGCATCCGCTCCTCAACCCCCGCCACCAGACCGTGCGCGCTCCGCAGCAGCTCGATGCCCGCGGGAAGGATGCGCGTCTCGATCACCCGCCCGTGCTCCGCGTGCGCACGGCGCTCCACCCAGCCCCCTCGCTCCAGCGTCACGATGATCGTGTTCATCGTCTGCGGGGTGACGAAGCAGCGCCTCGCCAGCTCCGCGCCTGAGATCGCCTCCCCCGGCTGCAGCGCGCTGAGTGCCGCGTACTGAGCCGTGGTCATCCCAAGCTCTCCCAGCGCGCGGTCCATCGCCGCGCGGAGCCCCTGCTGGGCGCGCTTCAACTGGTATCCCACGCTTTCCGCG
>DASVVI010000152.1:0-2118 GCA_036386635.1 Longimicrobium sp. | reverse complement strand
CGCACACCGTCCAGCAGCGCAGGCAGCGTGCTCCCCGGCCCGCAATCCACCACCGCCAGCTCTCCCCCGTCGGACACCAGGTACGACGCGACCTGCTTCGCCATCCCCATCCAGCGCAGGTCCACCCGCACCACCCCCGGCGCTTCCGTGTGCAGCACCTCTTCGTCCATCCACGCTCTCCCTTTGGTGTGTCATTGCCGATGAACCTACTTCGGCGCCGCGGGACTCGCACGAGGAGGCGCGCTCCGGTACATTCGGGGGAACCGCCGGATCATCCCCCCGCACCAGCATCACCATGTCCACCAGCACCGTGCAGCGCCTCCACGACCGCCAGGTGGACGTAGAGACGCCGGAGCACGTCGCGATCGGCTACGAGCTGGCCGACCTCGGGTCGCGCTTCACCGCGCTGCTCATCGACCGGCTCATCCTGCTGCTGGCCCAGATCGGGGTGTTCCTGGCCGCGTACCTGGTCTGGAAGTCGGCGGGCGGCAAGGGGAGCCTGTTCTCCGGAGTGGGGCTCGCGATCGCTATCGCCGCGTACTTCGTGCTCCAGTGGGGCTACTTCATCCTGTACGAAGGTCTGCGCGACGGCCAGACGCCGGGGAAGCGGTGGATGGGGCTCCGGGTGGTGCAGGACGGCGGCTACCCCGTGACGCTGGAAGGGGCCGCCGTGCGCAACCTGATGCGCCTCATCGACGTGCAGCCGATTCCGTCGTGCATCGTGGGCGGGCTGGCGATGACGCTCCACCCGCAGACCAAGCGCCTCGGCGACATGGCGGCGGGGACGGTGGTGGTGCGCGACCGCGGCCAGCGCATCCCCGAGGAAGCGGCGCCGGCCGCCGCCGTGCACGGACCGCCGCGCCTGTCGGACAAGGAGTTCGCCGCGCTCTCCATGTTCGTGGAGCGGCGCCGCGACCTGGACCCGGCGGTGCGCGGGCAGCTCGCCCGCACCCTCGTCGCGCGTCTGGCGCGTCCGCTGGCGGAGGACCCGCGCCGCACCCTCCTCGCGGCCGAGGACTTCCTGATCGCCGCCCGCGAGGACGAGGCGGCGCGGCGCCACGCGGCGGGCGCGGGGGGAATCGCGGGATCGGCGCAGGCCACGGCCCTGGTGCGGCGCCAGCGGCCGGAGTGGGACGAGTACGCCCGCCTGCTGGAGGGCGCGCAAAAGGATGGCCTCCGCAAGCTGGACGAGGCCACGGTGTCGCGCTTCGCATCGCTGTACCGCGGGGTGGCGGCGGACCTGGCGCGCGCCCGCACCTACGGCGGCTCGCCCGAGCTGCTGTACGCGCTGGAGCGCAGCGTGGGCGCGGGGCACAACCTGCTCTACCGCGCGCCGTCGCGGTCGTGGCAGCGGTTCCGCGGATGGGTCCTGTCCGGCTTCCCCGCCCTGGTGCGCCGCCTGTGGAAGCCGATCGTGCTGGCCTCCCTCCTCTTCTACCTCCCCGGCGTCCTGTCGTATGCCTATGTGCGCGGCGACCCCGCCCGCGGCCGCGAGCTGGTGGGCGCCGAGATGATGGCCCGTGCCGAGGAGGCCGCGGCCAAGGAGGCGCGCGGCGAGGGCTACGTGGAGGTGCCCGAGGTGATGATGCCGGCGATGGCCAGCGGGCTCGTCTCCAACAACGTGCAGGTGACCTTTCTGGCTTTCGCGGGCGGGCTGCTCGCGGGGCTGGGGACGGTGTGGGTGCTGATCTTCAACGGGGTGAGCCTGGGCTCGGTGGCCGCCGTCTTCGCCAACCACGGCCAGAGCCTGCACCTGTGGACCTTTGTGCTGCCGCACGGCGTGGTGGAGCTGACCGCCATCTGCATCGCGGGTGGCGCGGGGCTGTGGCTGGGTTCCGCGCTGGTGCTCCCCGGCCGCATGACGCGGCGCGAGGCGCTGGTGGTGCGCGGGCGCGAAGCCGTCTCGCTGATCTGCGGCACCGCGCTCCTCCTGCTGGTGGCGGGCCTGATCGAGGGCTTCATCTCCCCCTCCCGCCTTCCGCGCGAGTTCAAGCTCGGCTTCGCGGCGCTGGTGGCGACGGTGCTGTTCACGTACCTGGGGGGCGCTGGGCGGGCCCTCACCCCCGGCTCGTTACACTCGCCTGCCCCCTCTCCCGATAACAGGAGAGGGCTGCGCCC
>DASVVI010000151.1:0-2059 GCA_036386635.1 Longimicrobium sp. | reverse complement strand
CGTTCGAGTCGCGCCGGGGGCACTGAAGGACGAAACGACCGCACCACGGCCCAGTGCCGTGGTGCGGTCGTTTTATGGTGATCTTGTACCTGCGGAAATGGGCCAGAGTGGACGGCGTTTCAGGTGTGTCGCGACGCGACGAGTTCGGCGAGAGCCCTGATTCCTCCGTGAATCATCCACAGAGCCACGAGAAAAAAGAAGCCGTTGCCCACCCACTCGTCTGCGGTGTCGATGCGCCCGAAGGTCCGGTATATCTTCCACAAGATCAAAAAGCCAACAACGACACAGAAGAGGCTAGACACCACCACGTAGAGCAGCCGTAAGGCAAAGCCGGCCCGCCGGGTGGGAGATGAGAAGAAAACCATACGCGTTGACCCCCGCTCCCATGCAGTCCATCCCATTCGATCCATACAGAGGTCGGGCCCGGCAGCATCTTCGCTACCGGGCCCGCTTCCTGTTCGCGATCTCAGCGCCCCGCTACGCTCAGGGGTCGACCCTGAACGGCATCGTGCGAGAGCGCGTGACGCCGTTCGCGCCGACGTAGGTGGCGGTCAGGGTCACGCTTCCGGGCGACACGCCGGTGATCGTGGCGGACTGGTTGGTGGACGGCTCTCCAACCCTCGCGATGCTCGGGTCCGAGCTCGTGAACACGATCCGCCGATCTCCCGGGACACCGTTGCCGTTCGCGGTGTACCGGACCCTCGCGGAAGCGGTGCAGCTCGCTCCCACCCTCACGTTCTGGCAGGTGAGGGCATCGAACGAGGGGAATACGTCCACGACGGAACCCGTCTGCGTGCCGGACACGCCCTCACTGGTCGCGGTGACGGTGACGCTTCCGGCGCCGACGCCGCCCATCAGACCGGAGGGCGAGACGGTCGCGACCGCGTCGTTCGAGCCGGAGTAGGTGATGACGCGGTCCCTGAGCTCGCGCCCCACGGAGTCCACGGCGACGGCGCGGGCACGGACGGTGTCACCCACGACGAAGGGGTCCGGGAACGGGGCGAAGCGGATGGAGGTGACCTGGGCGCGCAGGACCGTCACCGTCGCCGAGCCGCTCTTGCCCTCGCTCGTCGCGGTGATGATGGCGGTGCCGGCGGACACGCCGCTCACGAGCGCGGTGCCGTTGCTGAGCCCGGAGGTGCTCACGGTGGCGACCGCCTCGTTGGAGCTGCTCCAGGTGACCGGCCTCCCGGTGACCACCGCACCGCTGGCGTCGCGCGTGATCGCGGTGAACTGGCGGAACGCGTTCTCACGCAGCTGCAGGTTCTGCGGGGTCACTTCCACCAACGCCACGGGGCCGGGAACGACGTTGATGGTCGCGGTCGCCGTCTTCCCCTCAGCGGTGGCGGTGATGGTGGCCGTGCCGGCGGATACTCCCGTCACCACGCGGTTGCCGTCGACGGTCGCCACCGCGGCGTTGGAGCTGACGAGCGTGGCGGGGCGCCCGGCCAGCTCGTTCCCCGCGGCGTCGCGCGCGATCAGCGTGAGCTGCGTGGTGAGACCCACCCGCACCTCCGCCGGGTTCGGCGAGAGCGTCAGCGTGGCGATCGGCACCGGCGCAATCGTCAGCGTCACCCGCCCCACCTTGTCCTCCGCGGATGCGGTGATGGTGGCCGAGCCTGGCACCAGCGCCGTTACGACCCCCGTGGCGCTCACCGTGGCGACCGCCTGGTTGTCGCTGCTCCAGGTGATCGCGCGGTCAGGCAGTACGTTGCCGGACTTGTCCTTGAGCACGATCGAGAGCTGCATGGTCTGCCCGGCGACGATGCTCGCCGCGGGTGACGTGACTTCGACGGATTCGACGGCAGCGGGCCCCGCTGGATCGTCGGTGCACGCGGTGAGCAGGACGGCCAGGAACCCGAGGGCGGCTGTACGGCGAAGGGCGGCGACCATGGTGTCTTTCACGGAGGAGGGGGGCGATACGAAGCGTAGCACTCGCAGAGGCGGTAGACCGCCTGTGCGGAGTGTGTCGGCTTCTGCCGGTAGCCGGCCGCTTCTATCGAAGGCGGACGGCGAACGGCGCCACGATGACAAGGCCATTCTACTTTACCGTACCCAC
>DASVVI010000150.1:0-4490 GCA_036386635.1 Longimicrobium sp. | reverse complement strand
CCGCACACCGGCAGCCTTCGCTACAACGACAGCATCCCCAAGATCCCGGGCGCGGCCCTCTCCATGGAAGACGCCATGATGCTGCGCCGCATGCAGGTGCGCGGGCAGCGTCCGCGCGTCCGCCTGCGCATGGGCGCGCAGATGCTGCCGGACGCGCCCTCGCGCAACGTGGTCGCGGAGATCCGCGGGCGCGAGCGGCCGGAAGAGGTGGTGGTCATCGGCGGCCACATCGACTCGTGGGACATCACCCCGGGCGCGATGGACGACGCCGGCGGGTGCGTGGCGGCGTGGGAGGCGGTGCGGCTGATGAAGGTGCTCGGCCTGCGCCCGCGCCGCACGGTGCGCGTGGTGCTGTGGACCAACGAGGAGAACGGCACCCGCGGCGGCAACGCGTACCGCGACGCCCACCGCGCCGAGCTCCCCAACCATGTCCTCGCCATCGAGTCCGACGAGGGCGTCTTCGCGCCGCGCGGCTTCAGCATCACCGCCACCGACCCGGCGTTCGAGGCGGTCCGGACGATCGGCCGCCTCCTGGCCCCCATCGGCGCGGACAGCGTGGGGCGCGGCGGCGGCGGGGCGGACATCGGCCCCATCATGGCGCTCGGCGTGCCCGGGATGGGTCTCGACGTGGACGGCTCCCGCTACTTCTGGTACCACCACACCGCCGCCGACACCCCGGACAAGCTGGACCCCCGCGACGTCGCCCGCTCCGTCGCCGCGATGGCCGTCATGGCCTACGTCGCCGCCGAGATGCCCGAGCGCATCCCCTTCGGCACGGCGCCGGCCGGGAGGTGAGCGGGGCCGCGTGAGAAGGCCACCTCTGGGACCACGAACGTAAATCTGTCGATCCGCCGCGCCGCTCTTTATGTTTCCCGCGCTGCACCTCGGTTCGCGACTGCCCACCCGCCACGCGGGTGGGCAAGCGGCCGAATCCTCGATCCACACCCCCCGCACAACCTGAACGGAGAAGCCCCACGGATGCGTTCGATCACCTCGCTCACCTGCCTCACGCTGCTGCTCGCGACGAGCGGCGCGGCGGCCCAGAATCGTTCGCCGGTCGAGACGATGATCGGTTTCGACCTGATCACCAGCGGCATCGAGACCGCCGCCGCCGACAGCGCGGGCGTCGGCAGCCGGGCCTGGGGCTTTCAGATCCCGGCCAGCGTGACCGCCTTCCGCGTGCTGACGCTGAACGCGGACGGAGGGGTCCTCTTCCTCAGCGACGAGCAGGCGTTCACGCAGGAGACCAACCTGGGCGAGCGGACGTCCGGCGTGTCCGCGGGAACGCTGGCGCTCTCGGCCGGGCTGCGGACGCCCATGCTCTCGCTGGGTGGCGAGCAGCCGCTCTTCGTGTCGGCCGGCGTGAACGCGGGGCGCAACTTCGTCAACGTGAACCGCTCCATCGCGCAGTGCGTGGACTGCCACACCGAGGACGTGAGGGTGCGCGCCGGCAACTACTGGGAGGGCGTGCTGCACGTGGCGCCCGGGCGCGGAACCATCAGCGCCCGTTATCGCGCGTACAGCGGCGACTCGAACTTCCGCGACGCGCTGATGATCGGCTACTCGATCCCCCTCCGCGGGCTCGTGCGGAAGCCCGAAACGCCGCCCACGGAGCCGTCGCCATGACGCGGTGCACGCGGTCGGTTCTGCGGTCGATCGCGTTCGCGGCGCTGCTGGCGCTCCCCGCCGCCGCTCAGGCGCAGGGAGTGTGGCCGCGCGAGCGGGCGGCGGCGTGGCAGCGGGAGGCGGGGTGGCTGGTGGGGAGCAACTACGCCCCGAGCACCGCCATCAACCAGCTCGAGATGTGGCAGGCGGAAACGTTCGACCCGCGGACCATCGACCGCGAGCTGGGGTGGGCGCAGTCCATCGGGCTGAACACGATGCGCGTCTTCCTCCACGACCTGGCGTACAAGCAGGATCCGCGGGGATTCCTCGACCGCGTGGACCAGTACCTCGCCATCGCGGACCGCCACGGCATCCGCACGATGCTGGTGATTTTCGACGGGGTGTGGGACCCGTTCCCCCGCCCCGGCAGGCAGCGCGCGCCCAGGCCGCACCTCCACAACTCGGGATGGGTGCAGAGCCCCGGCCTGGACATCCTGACCGACACCGCCCGCCACGACGAGCTGGAGGGCTACGTGAAGGCGGTGGTGGGCCGCTTCGCCAACGACCGCCGCGTGGTGGCGTGGGACCTCTTCAACGAGCCGGACAACACCAACCCGTCGTCGTACTTCGTCTACGAGCCGGACAACAAGGCGGAGCTCTCGCTCGCGCTCCTGCGTAAGACCTTCCGCTGGGCGCGCGCGATGAACCCGTCGCAGCCCCTTACCGTGGGCGTCTGGCGGGGCGACTGGCGTGACCCGGCGAAGCTTTCGCCGCTGACCGGGTTCATGCTCGCCAACTCGGACGTCATCACCTTCCACAGCTACGACCCGCCCGCCACGCTCCGCCCCCTGGTGGACGCGCTGGAGCGGTACGGGCGGCCCATCCTGTGCACCGAGTACATGGCGCGACCGCGGGGGAGCACATTCGCGGCGATCCTCCCCATCCTGAAGGAGGAAGGGGTGGGCGCGTACAACTGGGGGATGGTGCAGGGAAAGAGCCAGACCATCTACCCGTGGGACACCTGGGACCGCCACTACACCGCCGAGCCCGACGTCTGGTTCCACGACATCTTTCGCACCGACGGCAGGCCGTACGACCCGCGCGAAGTGGAGCTGATCCGCCGCCTCACCGGCCGCGCCTCCGCCCCCCGGCCGACTTCCGGCACGCGCTGACCGCGGAACCGGCCGGGCGCGCTCCTCCGTCCGGCGCCTAGACGGAAGCCGGGTCGGATCACAAGAAGCCACGGCGAGCACCGCATCGCTGTGGCTTCGTTGCGTTCGCGCGATTCCGCTTGCCTCCGCGCCGCAGCCGACCACAGATTCGCAGACGAGCCCGCACCAGACCGCCGCACCCCGGAACGCCATCATGCAGCTCCTCCCGAAGCACCCTGGGCACGCGCTCGCACCCTTGATCCTCTCCCGTATTGTTGGGACGGAGGACGGGGCCGCTTACCGCGAGTGGCGGGCTGAGGAGCGTGAAGCGGTGATGAAACGGTGGTGGTAGAGAATGAGTCCCGCGGAGCTGGCCGCCATCGTCCGGAGCGGCGAATCAGATAAGGTTGAGTTCAAGAAGACCACCGGGCAGCGCTCGGATGGTGCGAAAACCGTCTGCGCCATGCTGAACGGTTAGGGCGGCTTCGTCCTCTTCGGGGTCACCGACGCGGGGGAGGTGAGCGGCCAGCAGGTCAGCGCGGGGACGATGGAGGACCTCGTTCGCGAACTGCGCCGCATCGAGCCGCAGCCGCTCCTCAACCCGGAGCGCGTGCCGCTGGAGAACGGCCTCGAGTTGATCGTGATCCCGGTTCCGGGGCGTAGTGGCGGACCGTATACCTACGAGGGACGTTCATACATTCGCCAGGGCCCGACGACCCTGGTAATGCCGCAGGACGAGTACGGCCGCCGCCTCGTCGAACGCGCGCACCCGACGCATCGCTGGGAGATTCAGCCGGCGCACGGTGTGGCGCTGGACGACCTGGACACGGCCGAGCTCGTACGTACGGTCGATGAAGCGATCCGGCGGCTGCGCCTGGAAGATCCCGGGACGCGCGACCCGGAAGCTCTGTTGCGCGGTTTTCGGCTGATGCAGGGGGATCGGCCCCTGAACGCGGCGGTGGCCCTTTTCGGGCGCGCCGACCGGCTCTTTCCGAACTACCCGCAGTGCCGCCTTCGTCTGGCTCGCTTCCGGGGAACGGACAAGACCGAGTTCCTGGACAACCGGCAGGAGGTGGGAAACGTCTTCGACCTCCTCATACGAGCCCAGCGCTTCCTGCGCGACCACCTGCCGATCGCGGGTCGCGTGGTACCGAATCTCTTCGAGCGCATCGACGATCCGCTGTACCCGCCGCTCGCTTTGCGCGAAGCACTCGCCAATGCTCTCTGCCACCGCGACTACACGTCCCCCGGAAGCTCGGTGGGCGTCGCGATTTACGACGACCGCCTGGAAATTACCAGCACCGGGAACCTGCCGTTCGGCCTGACTCCGCCCGACCTGACTCGCCCGCACGCATCGCAGCCGTGGAACCCGTTGATGGCGGACGTCTTCTATCGCCGCGGGATAATTGAGCAATGGGGCCGTGGCACGCTCAAGATCATCGACCTTACCGAACAGGCCGGACTCGTCGCCCCGGAGTTCGAGGTGCGCGGTGGCGAGGTGGTAGTGCGGTTCTACCCACAGGGCTACGTGCCGCCGTCGCGAGTGTCGCGCAATTTGACCCCGCTGCAGCAAGAATTGCTGGCGGTTCTTGCGGCAATCGGACCAATCTCGCTGAGCAGCTTGCGGTCGAACTTGGCGGCGCCAGTTCCCGAGTCGACGGCGAAAGACAATCTCCAGCTGTTGCGTCAGTTGGGGCCTGGTTCAGCTGACTGGCTCGGGAAGGGGGGCTCGGT
>DASVVI010000149.1:0-3359 GCA_036386635.1 Longimicrobium sp. | reverse complement strand
GGCGCGGAGCGAAGGATCTACTGTGCGCTCCGAGGGCATCGTGGCGCACACCGGGCCTCGCTTCACGCGCAGTAGATTCTTCGGTCGCCGCAGCAAGTGTGGAGCGCCACGCATCGTCCGCTGGGGCGGCTCCCTCAGAATGACAGAAACCTTTTGTCATCCTGAGCGAACGCGCCTCACCACCGCCCGCGCCCACTCGACACTCCAGCGCGAAGCAAAGGATCTACTGCACGTTCCGAGGGCATCGTGGCGCACACCGGGCCTCGCTTCACGCGCAGTAGATTCTTCGGTCGCCGCAGCAAGTGTGGAGCGCTACGCATTGTCCGGCGGGGCGGCTCCCTCAGAATGACAGAAAGGGGGTCCGGGAAAACGGATTCGGTTCACTCGCGCGCCCTGTTCGCCAGAACGTCTACGTACGCCGGTAGCGCGGACTACGTACGCATACGTATAGGAGACGCTGCGAAGCGCGCCTATCCTACCTCGGTTACGTAATCTGCTGGCCGGACCCCGTCCACACGGCGGGCATCGCTCTCCACCTGGCACGAGGATCCGCATGCGCACCAGCCATCCACGCCGCTCCGCACTCCTGCTCCTCGCCACGCTGGCGGCGATTCCCGCCGCTGCGCAGCCCACCCCCGTGACCGTGGACGCCACCCATCTGCGGTCCCTCCAGGGGCGGCTGAACGGCTTCGCGGGCGGGCTCCGCGCCGATGAGCGTGCGCTCTGGAACCGCCTGCTGATCCGCGCCGCGTCCGCGCCCACGGCCGGTGGAACGGACGTGCGGGTTCTACCGGTGCTGCAGATCGGCCCCGGTGGCGGCTGCGACGACGGGGGAGTGCGCGGCGGGAGCGGGCGCGTCTCGATCATCATCCAGGGCGGGCGGACCGCGTCGCCGTCCAGCGGCATCGTCGTGCAGGGCGGCCGGACGCCGCAGGGCGCCGGCGCGTCCCGGGTGGGCGGTCGCCCCGGCGCGCCGGCGGGCGTGGTCCGGCCCACCGACGTCGTGTCCATCGGCCCCAAGCAGGAGGACCCCGCGTGGCCGGCGCCGGAAAGCCTGGCACGCCGCATCACGGAGCTCTCGGGGCAGCTGCCCGCGCCGGAGCGGGGCGCACTGGAGTGGCTGCTGACCCGTGCCGCCGCCGTCCCCGAGGCACGGCCCGCGACACCGGGCGGTCTGCCTCCGGGTGCGGCCGTGGCATCCTCGGCCGAAGGGCGTGTCTCCGCGTCCGGTGCGGCCGGCGCCCGGCCGATTGGCAACCCCGGCCCGGGTGGGCTGCCGGAGGGGTCGACGGCCTCGCTGCGCCAGGCGCTGGGTCTGGACCCGCTCGCCATCGGTCCCAAGCAGGAGGACCCCACGCGCGGCCCGGGCACGCCGCCCGCGACGCGCTGGACCCTTCGGTACTGACTCGAGGGTGGCGCCGCGTCGGACACGGGCGTGATGAATCACGCCCCTACCAGATCTGCCCGCGCGGGGTGACACCCGCGGCATTGGTCCGCCTGCGCCAGTCCGCGCGGGCGGACTTCGTGTGGTTCCAGCGGGCGAGTTCATGCGCTCGTAGAAGCGGGGTACGCAGCCGCGTCGGGCACGGGCAGACACGTGGGTCTGCCCCTACGGAATCGGTGCGCCACGCATAAGGGCGAGGTTGCGGAAAGGGTGGGCGTGATGAATCACGCCCCTACGGAGGACAAATCCCGCCTGCGGGAGTCCGCGCAGGCGGACTTTGTGCTTTTGTAGCCGCGAGTTTACTCGCCTCTTCCAACCCCCCAACCTTGTCAGCCCACCGCATCGTAAGTTATTTTACCACCCGCTCCGCCGCCCTCCGCAGTCCTTTTTCCCGCAGCGCTCCGATGCACCCGTTCCCCCTGGCACAGATACCCGTTTCCGAAGACGCCGACGCGCTCCGCGCGGCGCTGGAAGCCGAGCGCGCCGCGCGCATCCGCGCGGAAGAGGCGCTGCGGCATGCGGCGGGGGTGGAGGAGCTCGCGCGGCTCGGGAGCTGGGAGGAGTCGTTGGAGGGCGCGGTCACATGGTCCGCGGGGCTGCTGCGGGTGCACGGGCTGGGGGCGGCGCCGGCCAGCTTCGACGAGTTGCTGGAGACCGTTCACACTGACGACCGGGCGGGCCTCGCACACGCGCACGAGCGGCTGCTGGCGAGCGAGGAGCCGTTCCGCATCGTCTACCGCGCCATCCCGGCAGAGGGGGAGGTGCGGTGGGTGGAAGGAAGGGCGCGCGTCGTTCGGGACGGCGCGGGGAAACGCATCGTGGGGACGTGCCAGGACGTGACCGAGCGCCACCTGGCCGAGCACGCCCTGCACGAGCGCGACCGCATGCTGGACGAGGTGGAAGAGCTGGCCCAGCTCGGCACCTGGGAGTGGAACCTCTCCACCGACGAGATCCGCTGGTCGCCCGAGCAGCTCCGCATCCACGGGATGACCGAGGGCGCGGGGACGCAGACCTTTGCCGAGTTCCTGTCGCGCGTGCACCCGGACGACCAGGGGCGCGTGATGCAGGAGTGCGAGCGGCTGATCGCCACCGGCGAGTCGTTCACCTTCCCGTACCGCGTGGTGCGCCCGGACGGCACCCTGCGCGAGATGCAGGCGATGGGGAAGCTCCTTCCCGACGCCACGGGGCAGCAGGTGCGGATGGTGGGGACGGCGCAGGACGTCACCGAGCGCAACCGCGCCGACCGCGCGCTGCGCGCCTCCGAAGCGCGCTTCCGCGACCTCTTCGAGCAGTTCCCGCACTCGGTGCAGATCCTCTCGCCTGAGGGGCGCACGCTGCAGGTGAACCCGGCGTTCGACCGGCTGTGGGGGCTCCCCATGGAGGAGCTGGCCGGCTACAACCCGCTGGAAGACCCGCGGATGGAGCCGATCCGCGACCTGCTGCGCCGCGGCTTCGCGGGGGAGCGCGTCACCCTTCCCGAAGTGGAGTTCGACACGCGCGGGATGCACGCGGAGGTGGGCGGGCAGCCGTGGCCGCGCTGGATCCGCTCCTTCGTCTTCGCCGTGCGCGACGACGCCGGAGCGGTGCGCGAGGTGGTGCTGGTGCACGAGGACGTCACCGAGCAGCGCCGCGCCGAGGAAGCGCTGCGCACCAGCGAGGAGAGCTACCGCACCATCTTCGACAGCTCGTCCGACGCGATCTTCGTGTCCGATCCCGCCACGGGAGCGGTCGTGGACGCGAACCGCGCGGCGTGCACCATGGCCGACGCCACCATCGAGGAGCTGCGGACGGACGCGGGCGCCGTCATCTGGAACGGCCCCGCCCCCTACACCGCCGAGCGCGCGCACGAGACGATGCGCCTGGCCGCCGAGGGGGTGCCGCAGCGCTTCGAGTGGCTCTCCATCCACCCGCGCAC
>DASVVI010000148.1:0-2077 GCA_036386635.1 Longimicrobium sp. | reverse complement strand
GAAGCTGGACCCCAAGCCGGGGCTCAAGTACGCCAGCGGCGGCGACAACTACATCATCCCCGACCTGATCGTGGAGAAGATCGAGGGCGAGTACCTCGTCTTCCTCAACGACACCAGCCTGCCGCGGCTGAAGCTGTCGCGTACCTACCGCGACATCGCCAAGGACAAGAAGAAGTTCGTCGGCGAGAACAAGGAGTTCATCTCCAACAAGCTGAACTCGGCCAACTGGATGATCCAGGCCATCGAGCAGCGCCGGCAGACGATGCTCAAGGTGATGAACTTCATCGTGGACCGGCAGCGCGACTTCTTCGACAAGGGCGTGCAGTACCTCAAGCCGCTCACGCTCCGCGAGGTGGCCGAGGTGATCGACATGCACGAGTCGACGGTTTCTCGCGTGACCAACGAGAAGTTCGTGCAGACGCCGCGCGGCGTCTTCCCGCTCAAGTTCTTCTTCTCGTCCGGCCTCTCCACCACCAGCGGCGAGGACGTGTCGGCGCGCGGCATCAAGGCGCAGATCGAGAAGCTGGTGGGCGAGGAAGACCCGGCGCACCCGCTCACCGACCAGGCCATCGTCAACATCCTCAAGGACGACGGCATCCAGATCGCGCGCCGTACCGTGGCCAAGTACCGCGACCAGCTCGGGATCCTGTCCGCGCGGATGCGCAAGCGCGTGTGACCAACGCCGTCGCGCCCGCCGCGCTGGCGATTCCGGACCGGCTGCGGACCGACTTCGCCGTGCTGGTGCCCGCCTTCGACGAGGCGGAGAACATGGAGGCGCTCTTCCGCGAGCTGCGCGAGACGTTCGCGCGGCACCGGCTGGGCGGCGAGGTGATCCTGGTGGACGACGGCTCGCGCGACGGCACCTTCGACGCCGCCCAGCGCGCGAGCGCCGGCTTTCCCCGCGTAAAGGTGCTGCGGCACCGGCGCAACCAGGGAAAGACGGAGGCGATGGTCACCGGCGCCCTCGCCGCCGAGGCCGAGTATCTGGTCCTCTTCGACGCGGACCTGCAGCACTCCACCGAGGAGATCCCGCGCTTCCTGGCCCGGCTGGCTGATACGGGATCGGACATCGTGTGCGGGCGCAAGGTGGGGAACTACGAGAAGGCGGCGGTGAGCGGCATCTACAACCGCCTGTCGCAGCGCCTCTTCCAGGTCCCCGCGCGCGACCTCAACTCGATGAAGGCGTTCCGCACGGAGATCCTGCGCGAGATCCCGCTGCGCCACGACTGGCACCGCTTCTTCGTGGTGCTGGCGCACGACCAGGGCTACTCGGTGTCCGAGATGGACATCGAGCTCTTTCCGCGCCGCGCGGGTGTGGCCAAGTACTCCGGCCGCGGCCGTGTGCTGGTGGGCGTCGGCGACCTGGTCGTCGTCTGGTTCTACCTCAAGTTCACCGAGAAGCCGATGCAGTTCTTTGGCGGTGGCGGCCTCGCGCTGATCCTCCTCGGCATCCTGGTGGGCCTGGTGACGGTGGTCCTCCGCATCGGCAACTGGATGCCCCCCTTCGGCTTCCGCCCCCTGCTGACCCTGGTGGTGCTGCTGGAGACGGTAGGCGTGGTCCTGTTCGGCTTCGGCTTCATGGCCGAGCTGATCGCCACGTTGCGGTCGGAGGTGCACCAGCTGCGGCGGCGGTAGAGGCCCTCACCCCCGCTCGTTCCTCGCTGCCCCCTCTCCCGATAACAGGAGAGGGCTCCGCCCTCTGTTATCGAGAGAGGGGGCTGGAAATGCGCCCCTGCCACGACGTTCCGTGACACGGGCGCGATTCATCGCGCCCGTGTCACGGGCTGCGCCGCCGCCTGCACCTTCGCACCCATCGCGCCCGCCGTTCGTCCTTCCCGAACCGCGCCCCTCACCGGTCCGGGTAGGGGCAGACCTGCGTGTCTGCCCGCCGCCCGCCACGCCCCGATCACCGCTCCGCACCCCGACCCACGTAGGGGCCGCCCCGCGTGGCTGCCCGTGCCCGCCCCGGGACGAATCCTGCACCACGGGCCCTGCGCCGGGTCAGGCACGGGCGCGATGAATCGCGCCCGTGCAGGATCCACGCGACAGGCGTAGATCTGTGCGCACGCCCCTCCCC
>DASVVI010000147.1:0-3080 GCA_036386635.1 Longimicrobium sp. | reverse complement strand
GTTCTCTCCTGCGTCTCTGCGCCTCTGCGTGAGGCCCGCAGTTCATGAAGGGAGACGGAATGCTGGGGAGAAATACGGGACGACCGGGAGCGTGGGTGTACGCCGTTGCGGGGGCGCTCCTGTTGTGGGGCGGCTCGCTCGCGGCTCAGGGTGCCGCGCCGCCGCTGCCGGTGGACCACTGGGCGCACAGGGCGGTGGCGAGGGCGTGGGCGCTGGGGCTGGCGCCGGGGTACTTTCCCGCGCAGCGCTCGGCGCCGCGAGAGCTGGTGGCGCGGGCTCTCCACGATGCGGTGGAGCTCGCGCGGGAGCGGTCCCCGGAAATGAGCGCGGTCGCCGAGGGGTGGATGGCTCGCTTCGTGGAGGAGTTTCCCGAATATCGCCCGGACGCGCCGCGATCGCCGCTGCTGGGCGGCCGGGCGGGTGTGGTGACGGAGCACGAGAGCGGGCGGCTGGAGCCGGCGTACGGCGCGTTCCACATCCGCCGCGAGCCCTTTCTCCTCCCCGACCGCGACGAGTGGGCCGGTGCCTCGACGGTGGCGATCGGGGGGCGCACGATCGCCGCCATCGCGGAGGTGGAGGCGGGGACCGAAGGGGTGAGGGTGCCCACGTGGGACGTGTCCGCGTCGGCCGGGCCGCTGGCGCTGGCGGTGGGGCGCGAGGCGGCGGGGTACGGCCCCGCGCGCGGCGGCGGGATCGTGGTGAGCGGCGCCGTGCCCATGACGCGCCTCCAGCTGCAGACGGTGCGGCCGGTGCACCTTCCCTCCGTTCTGCGCTACCTGGGCGGCACCACCTTTCACAGCTCACTGGCGCGCATGCCAGGGTCGCGGCACCCCGGCGAGCCGTGGTTCTGGACGGCGCGCATGGGGTTCGAGCCGCACTCGCGCGTGCAGATTGGGATCAACCGCGCATCCATCTTCGGCGGCGACAGCATCGGCACGCCGGTGACGGCCGGGAACGTGGCGCGGATGTTCCTGGGGATCCTCTCCGAGGACTTCGAGAACCAGGTGATCGCCGCGGACGGGCGCTGGCGGCTGCCCACGGAGCGCGTGCTCCCAGCCACCGTGTACTTCGAGTGGGGCTCCGAAGACGCGTCGGGCGCGTGGTGGCGCGTGCCGGGGCGCACCTTTGGCCTGCTCCTTCCCCGGCTGGGGAGCGCGTGGGCGGGCGGAGCGGAGTACACGCGGTTCGCGCCGCTCTGCTGCGGCAACCCGCCGTGGTACATGCACGCCGGCCACCCCGGCGGATGGGTGTCGCGGCACCGCCCGCTCGGCCACCCGCTGGGCGGCGAGGGGTGGGAGGCGCTGGCGTACGGCCAGGGCGAGCTGCTGGACGCGCGCCTGCGGGTGGACGGGCGCGCCTTCGTGCGCCGGCGCGGTCAGCAGGGGCTCGACCGGCCGGAGCGGACCGCCAACCTGTACGCCCCCGAGCGCGCCGGCGGAAGCTGGGGGGGAAGCCTGGACGCCGCGTGGCGGCTGGCCCCCCGCATCGATGCCCGCCTGTCGCTGTACCGCGACGCGGGCGACGGATGGCGCGAGCAGAGCTTGCGCGCCGACGTGTCGTACCTGTTTTGAGGATGGAGTGCTGAACTGCAGTGCGTTAGTGCGTTAGTGCGTTAGTGCGTTAGTGCGCTGTTCACTACAGGACTTGGCACTTGGCACTTGGCACTTAGCACTTAGCCCTTTCGCACGTACCTTCTGAGCCATGCCCAGCTTTCCCAGCCACCGCCCCCGCCGCCTGCGCCGCAGCGAGACGATCCGCTCGCTCGTGCGCGAGACGTCGCTGCATCCCGGCGACCTGATCCTGCCGCTCTTCGTGGTGCCGGGCGAGGGGGTGCGCCGCCCCATCGGCTCCATGGCGGGGGTGGAGCAGACTTCGGCCGACGAGCTGCTGCGCGACGCGGAGGAGGCGCTGCGGCTGGGGATCGGCGGCGTGCTCCTCTTCGGCATCCCCGAGCACAAGGACGAGACGGGGAGCAGCGGCTACGGGCCGGAGAACGTGGTGTCGCAGGTGGTGCGGCGGCTCAAGCGCGAGCTTCCCGGGCTGCTGGTGATGACCGACGTGTGCCTGTGCGAGTACACAAGCCACGGCCACTGCGGCGTGATCCAGGGCGGCGACGTGGACAACGACGCCACCGTCCCCCTGCTCGCGCGGATGGCGGTGGCGCACGCCGATGCCGGCGCCGACGTGGTGGCGCCGTCGGACATGATGGACGGGCGCGTGGGGGCGATCCGCGCGGCGCTGGACGAGGCGGGGCACACCGGGGTCGCGATCATGGCGTACTCGGCCAAGTACGCCTCCGCCTTCTACGGGCCCTTCCGCGACGTGGCGGAGAGCGCTCCCACCTTCGGCGACCGGCGCACGGCGCAGATGGACCCCGGCAACGTGCTGGAGGCGCTGCGCGAGGCGCGGCTGGACGTGGACGAGGGGGCGGACATCGTGATGGTGAAGCCGGCTCTCGCGTACCTGGACGTCATCCACCGCGTGAAGGCGGAGACCGGCTACCCCGTGTGCGCATACCACGTCTCGGGCGAGTACGCCATGATCGTGGCCGCCGCCGAGCGAGGGTGGATCGACGGCGACCGCGCCCACGTGGAGGCGCTCACCTCCATCAAGCGCGCCGGGGCGGACATGGTGATCAGCTACTACGCTCGCCAGTTCGCCAGGCGCCATCACGAGTGAGGATGACGCGGCGGGCGGATCCGGAGTGGTGCCAGGCGTCGTACTGAGGATGGGCGCGGGCACCATTCGTGCTACCGCGGCGCCCCGCGTGACGCGGACGGGGGTGTAAGCGTCAGGTTCGGGTGCACCGCCCGTCCGGGGGTCTCCCCAGGCGCGCAATTTTTCCAGGACAGCCCTTTCGGATGGACATAAAGACGTCAAGCGGCACCCTGGTGAAACGCGCCGCGCGAGGGGATCGCGCCGCGCTGCCCGACCTTCCTTTCCACGACGTGCGCCTGCGCCGGGAGCTCACGCACCGGCGGCTGGCCACGTCGCTGCTGCGCCGCTTCCTTCGCGTCGTCTCGCTGCACCTGCTGGACGGGCTGCTGGTGGGCCTGGTGCTCTTTGCCGTGGCGCGCATG
>DASVVI010000146.1:0-2143 GCA_036386635.1 Longimicrobium sp. | reverse complement strand
ACGCGCATTCTCACGCGGCTCGGCTTCTACGAGCGCAAGGAGCGCGGCTTCGGCACGCACTGGAGCGGCGACGAGTTCCGCAACAAGGGACGGGGGCGGATCACGGACCACATCACCGGCACGCGGCGCATCTTTGCCGTGCCGACCGGCGACGACGACGGGATCACCTTTCTCCGGAGCCAGCTCGGGCTCACGTGCTGGGTTCCCGTGTTCCTGGATGGGCGGCGGGTGGCGGCCAAGGAGCTGAACCGGCTGCGGCGGGAGGATGTCGTGGCCGTGGAGATCTACGAGGGCACCGACGTTCCCGGGGAGTTCAACATTGCTGCGCACTACAACAGCTCGGGACGACGGCGCGCGTGCGGGGCGATCGTGGTGTGGACGACGCTGGCGAGGTAGGGGCTGGGAGGCCCGGCGGTTGAAACCGCTGCAACAACCGCGGGAAGCCCTGCCTTCGCAGGCTCGGGCGCGGGTGGGTTCCGGCCTGGCATCGCCGGGGGCGCACCGCCGGGGGCGCACTGCCGGGGGCTGAAGCCCCCGGCTGGAACTACGCGAAGGCGGCTGAAGCCGGCTCGTGCGAGCAGGTTTGGGCGGGCTGCGGGCACCAGCGGTATTACCAGGGTTGAGTCCTAGGACCTCCGGAACGCGTCGGCGTGTCGAGGGGCACGGGCAGCCACATGGGGCAGCCCCTACGGTTTTGGTGCGCAGACGGCGGGGGTGTGGCGCGGCAAGGGAGGGCAGACACGCAGGTCTGCCCCTACCGAGACTCGTGCGCGGGGCGGGCGGCGGAGCAGCCCGTGACACGGGCGCGATAAATCACGCCCCTACCACAACGTTTGCGGCAGAGGCGCGAGTTCTCCCCCTCACCCGCCCTGCGCCCCCGCAGGCGGGGGAGGGGGTCGGGGGGAGGGGGCCCCGCGCGCCACTTCCGCCTGCACGGACCAGCGGCAGCTCGCGCACTGCACCATGTGCGGGTCGCGCATGCGGCCGAGCTCGGTGTAGTCTTGCGTGGTGCCGCATTTGGGGCAGGGGCCGTTGAGCCAGAGGAGGGTGCGGTGCTCGCGCAGGCGGCCAAAGGCGCGAAACGCGCCCATGCCCAGCACCAGCAGCACCCACGGAATGTGCGGCGGGATGAAGAAGACGGCCGGCGCCAGCAGCCACCACGCCAGCTCCTTGAGCGCGGCCGTGCGGCGCCAGCTCGCGGTGCGCTCCAGCACGCGGGCGCGCCCCTCCGTCGCCTGTCCGGAGAAGCTGAAGCGCGCGGCGACTTCCGGTACGCTCATCGGGCCTGGGCCACCAGGACGGTCGCGGTGCCCACGCCGATGGCGTCCCAGGCGAGGTCGTAGAGGGAGGCGGTGCTGGTTTCGGGGGAGCGGCGGTCGCGCAGCTCCTTGGCGATGCCGAGGCCCATCCCCGCCGCGGCGCCCGCGGTGAGGCTGGGGGTGCGGCCCAGGCCAGTCGCCCGTGCGCCGCTGGACGCCAGGCTGGTGAAGACGAAGGAGACGGCGAAATGCTTCAGCTTGTCTTCCGCGAAGAAGCGGTCCGCGGGGGTGTCCGGGCCCCTGCCCAGCGAAAGGCACAGGCAGAGCATCAGGTGGTTCACGATTCCTCCTCCGTTGCGGCCCACGCGCGCGCCGCGCCCACCGCCCGGCGCCATCCGCGCTGCCATTCCCCGCGCGCGGCGTCGTCCGCGGCGGGGGTGAATACCGTCTCTTCGGGGCGCGCCGCGTCCAGCTCCTCCGGCGTGCGCCACACTCCCGTCGCAAGGCCGGCGAGCCCCGCCGCGCCGCGCGCCGTCACCTCCACCATCGCGGGGCGGCGCACGGGGACGCCCAGCACGTCCGCCTGGTACTGCATCAGCCAGTCGTTGGAGGTGGCGCCGCCGTCCACCCGCAGCTCGGGGAGGGTGACGCCGGCGTCCGCCTGCATCGCCTCCACCACGTCGGCGGTGGAGTAGGCCATCGACTCGAGCGCGGCGCGAGCCACGTGCGCCCGCGTGCTGCCGCGCGTGAGGCCGAAGAGGGTGCCGCGCGCCCGCGGCTCCCAGTGCGGCGCGCCCAGTCCCGTGAAGGCGGGGACGAAGAAGACGCCGTCGTTGGATTCCAGCGAGCGCGCCAGCGCGTCGGTCTCCTCCGCCTGCTCCACG
>DASVVI010000145.1:0-2687 GCA_036386635.1 Longimicrobium sp. | reverse complement strand
AGCGGGGTGGGGGCACGGCAGCGCGGCCTGCGGCAGGGCGCCTTCAGCTACCTGGAGAAGCCGGTGTCGCAGGAGGCGCTCGACGGGGCCTTCGAAAAGATCGGCAACTTCCTCTCCGACGGCGTCAAGCGGCTGCTGGTGGTGGAGGACGACGAGCGGCAGCGCGCCAGCATCATCGAGCTGGTGGGCGACGACGACGTGGAGATCACGGCCGTGGCCACCGCCGCCGACGCCATCGAGCAGCTTCGCACCACGCGCTTCGACTGCATGGTGCTGGACCTGGGGCTGGGGGGCGACGACGGCTTCCAGCTGCTGGAGCAGGTCAAGGGCGACCCGGAGATGCAGGAGATCCCCATCATCATCTACACGGGGAAGGAGCTGTCGCAGCAGGAGGAGACGCAGCTGCGCCGCTACGCCGAGACGATCATCGTCAAGGACGCCAAGAGCCCCGAGCGGCTGCTGGACGAGACGGCGCTCTTCCTCCACCGCGTGGAGAGCAACCTGCCGGACAGCAAGCGCCGCATGCTGGAGCAGCTGCACCAGTCGGACAGCGCATTCGCGGGCAAGAAGGTGCTGGTGGTGGACGACGACGTGCGCAACATCTTCTCCCTCACCAGCGTGCTGGAGGGGCAGGGGATGGAGGTGGTGTTCGCGGAGAACGGCCGCGCCGCCATCGAGACGCTGCAGGCCAATCCCAACGTCGACATCGTGCTGATGGACGTGATGATGCCGGAGATGGACGGCTACGAGACCACCGCGGCCATCCGGCAGATGGAGGAGTTCCGCGACCTCCCCATCATCTCGCTCACCGCCAAGGCGATGAAGGGCGACCGCGAGAAGTCGATCGCCTCGGGCGCGTCGGACTACATCACGAAGCCGGTGGACACGGACCAGCTCCTGTCGCTGATGCGCGTGTGGCTGTACCGCTGAGGCACGGGTGAGCCGCGAACGGGCTGAGACCGGCGGCAAGGCGGCGGGGGATCCATCCCCCGCCGCCGTCCCCGCGCGGCGTGCGGAGGAGCGCGACGGCCGGGCGGAGCGGCGGGACGACGTCGCGCTTCCCGACACTCCCACCGCGTACCGCCGCGACGTGGAGAAGCTGGAGGTGGAGCTTCTGATGGAGGGGATCTTCCGCCAGTACGGCTTCGACTTCCGCAGCTACGCCTACTCGTCGCTCAAGCGGCGGCTGTGGAAGCGCATCCAGGCGGAGGGGCTGGCCACCGTGAGCCAGCTGCAGGACCGGGTGCTGCACGACCCGGCGATGATGGAGAAGCTCCTGCTGGACCTCTCCATCAACGTCACCGCGATGTACCGCGACCCGTCGTTCTACGCCGCCTTCCGCAACGAAGTGGTCCCGCTCCTGCGCACCTACCCCTTCATCCGCATCTGGCATGCGGGGTGCTCCACGGGGGAGGAGGTGTACTCGATGGCCATCCTGCTGAAGGAGGTGGGGCTGTACGACCGGTCGCGGATCTACGCCACGGACATCAACGAGGTGGTGCTGCAGCGGGCGCGGGCGGGGATCTTTCCGCTCGACAAGATGCAGGAGTACACCCAGAACTACCTGCGCGCCGGGGGCACCGAATCGTTCAGCCAGTACTACACGGCGATGTACGACGGCGCCCGCTTCGACCCCGCGCTCACCCGCAACGTGGTGTTCTCGCAGCACAACCTGGTGACCGACGGGTCGTTCGCGGAGTTCAACGTCATCGTGTGCCGCAACGTGATGATCTACTTCGACCGGGAGCTGCAGAACCGCGTGCACGAGCTCTTTTACGACTCGCTGGTGAACTTCGGGATCCTGGGGCTGGGGAGCAAGGAGAGCATGCGCTTTACGGCGTACGAGGACCGGTACGAGGCGCTGAACACGAAGGAAAAGATCTTCCGGAGGCTTTCGTAGTGACGCGTGAAGACGCGGGATACCGGATCGTCGCCGTCGGTGCCTCCGCGGGAGGGCTGTACGCCCTGCGCATGCTGGTGGCCGCCCTGCCGGCCGACTTTCCCATGCCGGTGGCGGTGGTGCAGCACCGCAGCAAGGACTCGGAGCTGCTCTGCGAGCTGCTGCAGGAGTGCACCGCGATGGAGGTGTACGAGGTGAACGACAAGGAGGAAGCGCGCGCGGGGTGCGTGTACATCGCCCCCCCCGACTACCACATGCTGGTGGACGACGGCTACTTCACCCTTTCCACGGAGGCGCCGGTGCGCTTTTCGCGCCCCTCCATCGACGTCACGTTCGAGTCTGCCGCGGATACGTACGGAATGGACGCAATCGGGGTGGTGCTGACCGGGGCCAACGCGGACGGGTCGCGGGGGCTGCGGCGCATACTGGACGCGGGGGGGCTGGGGGTGGTGCAGGACCCGGCCACGGCCGAGGTGCGGGTGATGCCCTTTGCGGCGGCCAAGGCGTGCCCGGAGGCGTGCGTGCTCCCCATGGAGCAGATCGCGCCGTATCTGGCGGCGATCCGCCGGCGCCGCGTGCCGCCCTGCGCCCCGGTGCGCGGATGACGGCGGAGCCGCGCGCGAGCATCCTGGCGGTGGACGACCGCCCGGAGAACCTCTTCGCCCTGGAAGCGATCCTGGAGCCGCTGGGCCACACCGTGGTGCGCGCCAACTCCGGCGAGGAGGCGCTGCGTCAGGTGCTGCAGCAGGACTTCGCCTGCATCCTGCTGGACGTGCAGATGCCTGGG
>DASVVI010000144.1:0-6640 GCA_036386635.1 Longimicrobium sp. | reverse complement strand
GACACCCTCTTCGCCGCCTGGACCGACGACGACACGCGCCGCCGTTGGCTGGGCGACCACCCCGTCACCATCCATGGCACCACCCCCGGCAAATCGCTCCGTGCCCGCTGGGCCGACATGCCCATCGACGTGCGCTTCGAGTCCAAGAGCGACACCAAGAGCAGCGTCAGCATCGACCACCGCGGCATCGCGTCCGAGGAAGAGGCGGCCGCGTTGAAGGCCTCGTGGGGCGCGGCGCTGGAGAGCTTGAAAGCGCTCGTCGCTCGTTAAGCCTCACGCGCAGAGAAAAAGGAGACACCGGGAGCTTCTCCCAGGTGTCTCCTTTTTCTCGCCCGGTGACCACCGAGACGTCTCAGGCACGATCCGCCGCCGGCACGCTCTAACTGGCCTGCCGAAAGTGCTCCGGTGTGGCCGCGCTTTTCGGGCGCGGACAGGCCGAAGAAGCGCACTCAAACGGGCAGCGGAAGACCCAATGGAGCGCTACGGCTCGTTTAGGGACGCTCGTGTAAAATCAAGGGAAAATGGTACGCAACTCGCGCGTGGCGGCGTGAGAACGTGAACTACGCGCAGCGATGGGAGCTTCTATGATTCCGGTTCTTGAAGTAGACGCCTTCTGGCTCGCGACCATCGACTGCCTGGTCCGGTACCACGGACTCACGCACGAGGAAGCGAGGAGCGGGGTGGCGACGTTTCGGCACCGGATCGCGCAGTCTCCCCTCCCGAATCCTGACGAGATGGTGTACCACGACGAGCCGTTCAACGTCGCGTGCGATATCGCCGGAAGCGAGTTGGACCGATTCGCGATTATCGACGAGTACGAGCGCCTGCTCAACGATGCACTAGACCGCACCGCGGGCGGGCTCACGGACGTCAGCGACGATTCTCTCGGCTGATCTCTTGGATGAGCGGCTACGACAGCATCAATACGACCTATGCGAACTCGTCCTGACCTGTATCCACCGGCGCCCTGGAACAACGGCCCGCTCACGCTCTTCCACGGCACGGTCCTGACGCACTGGATCGCGATAGCCCAGGATGGCGTACGCGTCCACCGTGGACGCGCCAAGACCGATTTCGGTGTTGGCTTCTACGCGACGGCTGATCGGCTTCAAGCCACCGGACGCGCACATCAGGTGGCGGAACGGCGGCAAGATCGGGCGATCGTCGTCTGGGGGCAGCTCGATCGGGATGCGCTTGCTTCACTGGAAACTCTTCACTTTGTGCGTGGGCACCAGAGTGCGGAGGACTTCTGGAGCTTTGTCTACCACTGCCGCGGCGGCGCGACGACACATGGCCGTTCACTGCAGGCGAGGCCACTGTACGATGTGGTCGTCGGACCAGTTGCCCGGAACTACCATCGGCGCCGCGCGTACGAGAACATGGACCAGATCAGCTTCCACACGCCCGAAGCCGAAGCCCTTCTAAACCGCATCACCTGGAGTGCTTATGATCCCACGCGATGAGGCGGAGGCATACTGGGATGTCACTCGGGATTCCTTGATCCAGTTTCACAGAATCGCTCCCGAGGAGGCCGGGCGGCTCGTCGCGACGCTTCGTGAGCGGCTCGCCCGCACCGGCGAGCCGATGGCGGAGGAGATGATCTACCACGACGAGCCGTTCTACGTGGCTTGCGACCTGGCGGGAACGGAGCTCGACCCGTTCAAGTTCGAAGCCGAGTACCAGCGGCTTCTGGAGCGCCCTTTCCCCCTCATCGGGAACGTAGCCGCGGTTCGGGAGACCGGGCCCGAGTACCGGCCGGAGCGCTGACCCACGGCCTGGCTCAGAGCGCGGGATCATAGGGTGTCGACCGCTGGGTGGCTCGCAGATGACTGCATCGGGCGCACTATATCCCTAGCCTCAGGAATCATGCGGTACCAACACGAAGGGTGGTTGACTGTCTCGGCGGCGGCGCTAATGTTCGCGGCCGGGTGCGGCGGGTCGGGGGACTCTCCGGCTGGGCCGGACGTGGATGCGCCGACGCTGGCCGTCGCGGCGATCGCGGACACGGTGCGGTCGGAGCGCGCGGAGGTGGTGGTGGAAATCAGCGCGGCCGACAACGCGGGGCTCGCGCGGATCTTCTTCAGCGTCAACGGCGGGGCCCAGCAGACCACCGCGCTCGCGGGGCAGCGGGCGTACGGGACGAGGCTCACGATCCCGCTGGCGGCCGGCGCGAACGACATCGTGTTTGGGGCCGCCGATCTCGCAGGGAACCGGAAGGAGGTGGACGACCGGGTGGTCTATCGCCGGCCTGGTGAGTAGCGAAGAAGGGCGGGTCTGGATGAAACGGAGAGGGCGCGGAGAGATCTCCGCGCCCTCTCTTTTGGCAGTGGCTACCGCGCGGTGCGGGCGGCGAGCACGCGCTGGACGATGCCGTCGATGGCGTTCTGCTCGATCCAGCGGGCGACGATGACGAGGTCGTTCTCAGGGTCCACGTAGATGACGTTGGTGCCGTTGCCCAGGTGCATGAAGGCGGACGCGGGGGCGCTGGGGAGGCGCTTGCGGTCGGTGTTCAGGAACCAGTTCATGAAGCCGTAGCCCGGCTCCGGCGCGGTGGGGGTGAGCGCCATCCGCACCCATTCCTCGGAGAGGATCTGGCGGTCGCGCCAGCGGCCGCGGCGCAGGGTCAGGTAGCCGAAGCGCGCCATGTCGCGCGCGCTGATGAACATCCCGCCGCCCCAGTGCCCACCGCCGCTCACCGACTGCACCGCCTCGCCGTCCATCAGCACCCACGAGTTCTCGTAGCCCGTCCAGCGCCACGACGGCGACGCGCCGATGGGGTCCATCACCTCCTCGCGCAGCACCTGCGGCAGGGGGCGGCGCAGCACGTTGAGCGCGGCGAGCGCCAGGACGTTCACCCGCACGTCGTTGTACTCATAGGCGGTGCCGGGGTCCTTGCGCGGGCGCGTGAGCCACTCGGACGGGGTCTGGCTCGGCCGGTCCGCCCACTCGGGCTTGCCCCAGAGCGTTCCCTCCCAGTCGCTCGTCTGGCGCAGGAGGTCGTCCCAGGTGATGCGTCGGTTGTGCGGCGTGTCGAACGGGCGCAGCGGCGTCCCGGCGCCCATGCCGGCGTCGTGGCGCACGCCGCCCGGCGGGATCACCATCACCGGGGCCATGGAGCGCCACACGGGTGCGCGCAGGTCGCGGATCAGCCCGCGGTCGAACGCCACGCCCACCACGCTCGAGAGGAAGCTCTTGGTGACGCTGAACGTCATGTCCACGCGATACGGATCGCCCCACTCGGCCACGATGTAGCCGTTGCGGATGATCATCCCGGTGGGGTCGCCGCGCGGCTGGAAGGGACCCACCGCCTCCCCGAACGGCTCGCGTCCGAACGTCTGGTAGTGGGCGAGCTCCAGGTCGCGCGGCGCCTTCGCTTCGCTGGCGATTGCGAAGCGCACCGCATCCTGGAGACGCGCGGAGTCCAGCCCCGCCTGCGCCGGCGTGCGCCGCTGCCAGTCGTCGCCGGGGCCTGGATAGTAGGTGTTGCGCGGCTGCGCGGCGGGGCGCTGCGCGACGGCGGCTCCCTCCGGCGTGCCGGCCAGGAGGAGGACGAGGAGCGCGAGGCGGCGGATGGACGGCACGGGTGAATGGGTGCGCATCACGCCGTCACCCCAGCCGCTGGGCGTGCGAACGCTTCGTGTCGCGCATCGCCGGGGCCCCAGTGGGCCACGGAGAACCAGATGATGAAGCCCAGCACCAGCGCGATCAGGAGGAGCGCGATCCAGGTGCTCACGCGGCCGCGCCGGGTGTTGATGGGTGGATCCTGGTAGTCGTTCTTCATGGCGGTGCCGGCGTTGGAGTGCGTCGTGGGGTGGGCGCCGACCCGCGCAACTCCCGTGCTTGCGCGCCCCGTCTGGCAGCACAGCGCGGGCATCCGTAGTTTCACCCTCGCAGACCCTCCGCCCCACCTTTATCAGGAGCCCATCCTTGGAGATCACCGCCACCTTTTCGCCCCCCGCCGAAGGCGAGTACGCGTCCTTTTACGCCGGCTACGTCGCCCTCGCCTCGCAGGGCGACCTGCTGAAGCGGCTGGAGGCGCAGATCCAGGAGGTCTCAGGTCTGCTGCGCGGCCTTTCGGAGGAGGAGGCGCTGTTCCGCTACGCGCCCGGAAAGTGGAGCGTCAAGGAGGTCGCTGGGCATCTGGCGGACACGGAGCGAATCATGGCGTACCGCGCGCTCCGCATCGCGCGGGGCGACACGACGCCGCTGCCCGGGTTCGACGAGAACAGCTTCGTGGCCACCGCCGGCTTCGATGCGCGCCCGCTCCCGTTGCTGGTGGAGGAGTGGGAGACGGTGCGCCGCGCCAGCATCCTCCTGCTGCGCAGCTTCAACGTTGAGGCGGCGGGCCGCACTGGCACGGCTAGCGGGGCGCCGATCACGGTGCGGGCGCTGGCGTACATCATCGCTGGGCACGTGGCGCACCACCTGGAGATCCTGCGCACGTGGTATGGCCTGGTGAATTGAAAGAACACAGCCGGCCCGGCGCGATCGCGCTGGGCCGGCTTGCTTCCCTGTGGCGGCTCGCTCAGCGCGCGCGAACCACGCGCCGGGCCGACGAAACGGCATTCCCCGCCTGATCCTCCACCTGGATCAGGTATGCTCCGGGGGGAAGAACCAGTTCCGGCACGGGCCCGCCGTGAACGACCTCCACCTGATCCATGGGGATGGCGTTGGGTGCCTCGCTCTCCACGCGAGCGCGCACCAGGCAGCGCTCCGCCGTTCCGCATATTTCCGCTGCGAGGCGGATCCGCTGTCGCACCTCGCCGGCCGACAGCCAGGTCGGCCGTCCGCCGCGGTAAACGCTGCGCGGATGAAAGATCGTCACGTCCCTCTTCCCAGGCTCCAGCGTCCAGGGCCGGCCGTCCGGCCCCACAAAAGCGGTCGGGCGCGCTACCCCCCGCCTGTCCACGACCGCCGCGTATAACGGGTGCTCGAACGCCGGGCTGGCCCGCTCGGTCATGATGGTCTGGTCGATCGTCAACGGGTCAATGCCTGCGAGTCGCCGGAACTGGGTTCCCATGGGCGGCGCGCCGTTCAAAAGGCCGCTTTCGTCGATGTGGCTCCACCCGGCGTGCACCAGCACGCGAGCGGCCGGATCGCGCTCCAAGATGCGCCGCACCAGGTTGCCCGCCTGCGTGAGGTCGCGGTCCGCGCGCGGGTCGCGTGACTCGTACGGCACCACGCGGTACCCCAACTGCAGAGCCGTGCGCACAAGGTCGCCGAACACGGGCTCGGCCAGGTACCCGCCGCTCCTGGGGATGGGGTACCCGCGGGTGTTCAGCGCGGTGTCGGACTCGGAGAGCGCTTCCGCGGCGAAGTAGCGGAAGCCCTTTGCGTGAAGTGTGGCCAGCAGCGAGCGGGTGAAGGCGCGGTGCTGGGGAACGTGGTGCGCCTCGTTGATCATCACGACGCGCGCCGTATCCGCCGCGCGCGCCACGTACTCCGCGGCGTCTACCGGACGAAAGCCGTCGAGGACGGGAACCGGGCTCGACGGCGAGGGGAGCAGCTCGGTACCGTACAGGCGGTCCGCGTGTGCCAGCGCCTCCCGGTAGGCGCCTAGCTCCGCGGCGACACGCACCATCGTGAGCGACACCGCCTGCCGGTGCACGGGGTCGGCCTCGTACTCCGCGTCCATGGCGCGGAGCGCCATTGTCCTGGTCAGGGTGTTCCCGCCGGCGGCGTACATCCGCTGCGAAACGTGGGCGGAGGCGGCAAGAACCGAATCAGGATCGGGCCGGGCGGTCACCGGCGGGCTCGCGGCTGAGGGGTTGGCGCCGCGGCCCGCGGCCGGAGCGCATGCGGCGAACACGGAGGCGACGGCCGCGAGCCACGCGGCCCGTGGGCGAAAGCGGGCGGAGCTGGGGCCGCTCCTCACGCGATTCGCGTTCAGATGCAGGTCCATGAAGCCTCGAAGGGGTAGATGTGTGGGGAGGCTCCCGGGGTGCGGGCGTTCGCGGCCGGAAGCCAGGGCTCAGCGGGTCTGCCGCTGCCTGGCCGGCGGGGACTTGCGGGCGCGGAGCGAACGGAACTGATAGAGGAGGCGGTCGATCACCCGCAACTCGTCCGTCACCACTTCGGCGGTGCCCTGCAGCTCCTGCCGCGGCGCGAGCCGCCGCCCTTGCGTGGTCATCAGCCCCCGAGGGAAATCGACCCCCACCATGTACCGCGGCTCGCGGTCGCCGTCCATCCGCTCGCGGTCTGCTACGAGCGAGACCTGCCGCACTTGCCCCTCCAGCGTGCCGAACTCCGAGGCGGGGTAAGCGTCCAGCCGTAGCACCACGCGCTGCCCCGTTCGCACCCGGCCCGCTCCGCTGTTGGCCAGCATCACCGTAGCGGTGGTGGGCGGGCCCTGCGGGACGATGGCCAGCACCGGCTCCGACGCCGCCACGAACTGCCCTTCGCTTAGCGGCCGGATGAAGGAAACGTGCCCGCCGACCGGCGCCTTCAGCACGTATTTCTCCTCCCACGCGCGCAGCGCGCTCCGCAACGCATCGGAGGCGGAGACCAGCGTCAGGCGAACCTGGAGCTCCCGGTCGCGGCGCTCCCGCTGCAGATCCAGCAGCGACCCGCGGAAGCTCGCCACCTGGATGGAGTTCGATGCCAGCGCACCGCGCCCGTCGGAGATCCTCTGCCGCTTCTG
>DASVVI010000143.1:0-2207 GCA_036386635.1 Longimicrobium sp. | reverse complement strand
CCTCCCCCGCCTGCGGGGGCGCAGGGCGGGTGAGGGGGAGTACACCGTGTGCGACCCCGTGCCTGCCCCCGCACCGCATTCCGCCGCGCGAGACCGCTTCAGCGGTCTTCCCGTGGTCCAGCCGGGGGATTCATCCCCCGGCGTGGCCGGCGGGCGCCCCCGAACCATTCCCACCCCCCAACCTGCGAAGGCAGGTTTCCCGCGGTTGTTGCAGCGGTTTCAACCGCCGGCCATCCGGGGATGCACCACCCTCACGACCCGCAGCAGCTCTCCCCCGCGCCCTTGCCCGCCGTCGTCGCCCCCGCCCCCGCCGTCGCCGTCGCCGTTCCCGCAACCGGCTGGGCGGCCGCGGCCCCGCCCCCAGCTCCATCGTACCGGTCGTGGTGGCGGAGCCAGCCGATGCCCTCGCCGGTCAGGTCCGGCATTCCATCCCACCCTTCCATCCGGCCGCCCGGGGTGAGATCGAGGAGCTGATACGTGGCCAGGATCGCGTCCAGGCCGCGCCCGTAAGCGGAGTAGCTGTGAAAGACCCGGTCGCCGTCGCGCACGCAGACGCTTAAGCCGGGCTGCTCGCCCTTGAGGTTGTAATTCTGGCCCGCCTCCCGAAGCGCGTCCGCGTCGCGGAAGTTGTACTCCACCGGCGCGACCGACTCGTCCAGCGTGACGTGGAAGTCGTAGTTGAAGTCGCTCCCGAACGAGGAGACCCAGGGCACCGTCCATCCCATGCGCTCCTTGAAGGGCAGGATCTTCGACATCGGCGCGCGGGAGACGAAGACGAGCGAGGTGTCGCGCGCGTGGAGGTGCGCCAGGTGCCCGACGTTGTCCGCCAGGTGCGAGCAGCCGGGGCACCCCGCGTCTTCGTCGGGATCGAACATGAAGTGGTAGACGATGAGCTGCCGGTGCTCGCCGAACAGGTCGCGCAGGCTCAGCCGGTCGCCAGCCGGGCATTCGAAGACGTACTCCTTGTCGATCTCCACCATCGGGAGCGTGCGGCGCTCGGCGTTCAGCGCGTCGCGGACGCGGGTCGCCTCCTTTTCCTTGGCCAGGAGCTCCAAGCGGGCGGCGCGCCACTCCTCGCGCGATACGATGCGCGGGCCGGATTCCGTGTTCAGGGTCAGCAGGTGGTGCTCCTTGCGGAAGAGGGGTCGTGGCTCGCGTCCGCGCAGCGCGGCGGCGAGTTGGCCGCGTTGGCGAGCTACCCGTCCTTCAACGGCCCGAGGACCTTGTAGTGGCTGAGGAGGGCGCCGGTCGGCATCGCCTTCGTGCTTACGAACTCGAACTTGCGCGCCGGGGTCCCCTCCGCGAAGAAGCGCTTCCCAGTCCCCAGCAGGGCCGGATAGACGACCAGCACGACTTCTTCCGCAAGCCCGTGCTCCAGAATCGTCGACGTGAGCGTGGAACTGCCGGAGAGGACGAGATCCGGGCCGTTCTGCGACTTGATGCGGCGAACGTCCTCGACCAGGTCCGGTCCGACGGCCTCAAAGGGGCCCCACTGGAGGCTCTCCGGACGATGGGTGGCGACGTACTTGGTCGCCGCGTTGAGGCGGTCGGCGAAGGGGCTGCTCGGCGCACTCGGCCAGAAGCCCGACCAGCTGTCGTAGGTGCGCCGGCCGAGGAGCAGATCGAACTCCTCGCCGTGCGCGGCGAGCAACTGGTCCCGGCCCGCGGGGGTGCGGTAGGGCGCGGTCCAGTCGGCGTACGGAAAGGTGCCGTCGTCGTCGGAAACCTGCATCACGCCGTCCAGCGAGATGTGTTCGATGACCTTGAGCTTTCTCATCAGGTGGTGCCTCCTGGGTTAGGATTCGTGCCGTGACTTCTTACTACTGGGACGACGAACGGGGCGGCGTGAATTCGACAGGTCAGCCCGCGCATGCGGATTCGGCGCAGTGGTGGCGCGGCTCGGCCGGAGCGTCCGCGTTTGCGCGCCCGTTCCACGCCGCGCGCAACTCGCCGGCGAATGCGCGGAGCAGGTACTCCGTCTTGGGCGCGACACCGCACGCCGCGTCCGAGCACGCCACGCGGATGCTCTCACCGCGCCACGGGTCCGCTTCCACCGTGGCCGCGCCGCCGCAGAAAGGGCAGGGGAGAAGGGGTCCGATGGACTGCCGCAATGGATGAACTGTGCTTTCTATCACGTGGCCCTTCCTTCAGCATGGGTTCGGGCGCCTGATCGTCGGGTCGCGGAAGTTTGGATCTGCATCTGTCGC
>DASVVI010000142.1:0-1783 GCA_036386635.1 Longimicrobium sp. | reverse complement strand
GGCCGAGCAGTTCCTGGGCGGGCACCGCCTGTTCCGCGTCGGCGGCGCGGTGAGGTCGGTGGTGTCGCCCATCGAGGGGTGGCAGCTCAGCAACGTGGAGAACAGCCTTTCCACCTTCGTCTTCCACCGCGACTTCCGCGACTACTACCAGCGGCAGGGGTACAGCGTCTTCGCCGCCGTGGGCCCGCGGCGCTCGCCCTTCTCCGCGATGCTGGAGTACCGCGCCGAGCGCCACCTTCCGCTCGCCGCGGGCAACCCGTGGACGATCTTCAACAACAACGACTCCTGGCGGCTGCAGCCGTACGCGGCCCGCGGCGACCTCAACTCGATCCTCGCCAGCGTGAAGTGGGACGGGCGCAGCGACCCCGTCGACCCCTCCACCGGCTGGTACTTCGAGACGGAGCTGGAGCGCGCCGTCCGCAGAACCCTTCGCCAGCCGGAGCTCGTCTCCATGGACGTCGGCGGCGACGACCCCATCGGCACCGTGCGTCCCGAGCGGCACTACGGGCTGTTCACGCACGGCATGGTGGACCTGCGGCGCTACAACCGCATCAGCCCCACCGCGCGGCTCAACCTGCGCGCCATGGCCGCGGGCGGCATCGGCGACGAGTTCCTTCCGCCGCAGCGGCAGCACGCGTTGGGCGGCGAGGCATCGCTCCCCGGCTTCAACCTGCTCTCGCTGGACTGCGCCGCGCGTGGCGAGGTGGTGCGCGTGCCCTCCGATCCCACCCAGAACCCCGCTCCGCGCGCCTTCTACGGCGGCTACGGGTGCGACCGGGTGGTGCTGGTGCAGGCGGAGTACCGCGGCAACGTGGACCTCCACATCAACGTCGGCCGGCCGGACGGCGAGCGCGCGGACGACGGGGTGCGCCGCGTGAGCGCCCAGTGGGACGGCACGCTGGGGTGGAGCCTCTTCGCCGACGCGGCGAGCGGGTGGGGGAAGGCGCCGTGGGGCGGCGGCGTACAGCAGGACGCGTTCGACATCGGCGCCGGCGTCCTCCTGGGCCGGCTGGGCGTGTACGCGGCCGTGCCGGTCGCCAGCGACGGCCGCTTCGTAAAAGCGAGCCGTGGGCCCAACATCTTCGTCCGGCTGAACTCGCGCTTTTGACTTCGTTCCTCCGCCGGGTCTTCCCCGCGCTCCTCCTGATGCTGGGGGCGCTCGCGGATCCCGCGCCGCTCCACGCGCAGCGGACGCTGGTGCTGGGCGTGGCGGGCCCGGCGCAGCAGTGGCGGCCCGTGGTGCGCGTGAACGGCGCCCTGAGCGACCGCGCCCTCCGCGACGCGCTCGCCTCCGGGCTCCCCATCCGCCTGCACCTGCGCGTGGAGCTCTGGCGCAAGGACGTGCTCGACCAGCTCGAAGGCTCGCAGGAGGTTTCTCTGGCCGTTCTCCGCAGCGCCCTCGACGAGGGCTACGTGCTGGAGGACGGCCGCGTGCAGCGCACCCTCCCCTCGATGGGCGCCGTGGAGGCCGCGCTGCAGGTGGCGTTCGCCCCCACGCTGCACCCGCGCAAACGCGGCCGCTTCTACTACCTGGCCACGCTCGACGTCGAAACTCTCTCCCTCTCCGACCTGGACGACCTGCGCCGCTGGCTCCGCGGCGAGGCGCGCCCTGCCGTCGAAGGCGAGAAACCGGTGGGGCGCGTGGTGCAGCGCGGGGTACGGCGGATCTTCGTGCGCATGCTGGGGCTTCCGGCGCGGCAGTGGAGGGCGCGGAGCGGGGGGTACGGGGTGTGAGGGGAGGGCCCCCTCCCCCCGGCCCCCTCCCCCGCCTGCGGGGGCGCAG
>DASVVI010000141.1:0-12367 GCA_036386635.1 Longimicrobium sp. | reverse complement strand
GCTCGCCTCAACGATCAGATTGTGGATCTGCGAAAGTATGTACGGTGCATTCGTTTCATACGCCGGCATCCGCGACTCCTGAGGCAATCCGTGGAAAATGGCCTGGCTGGTACGGATCAAAAGATCGCGGCTGCTGATTGTTCCTGGCAATCGGGCGGATCGCCCCGCATGACCAAGGACTCTGCGTCTACCCCAGGGCGGGATGCGAAGAGCCATCCCGCGCGATGCGCCCGCCCACGAGACGGACGATGCGATTGCGCCGCAACGAGCTGGGGGTCGTGAGTCACCACCAATAGCGAACACTGCGCGACTGAAGCACTGGGGGCCCACCCCACATACTGCCTGGCGCACTCGCCCGCAACGCGGCGTGACGGGTCCCGCACCACACGCTTGGGGGTGCCTATCGGGACGGCGACCGCAACCTCCCCGTCCACGAACGCAGCACGAGTTCACGCTCCGGTGGATTCCGGTGGCCAGCCCCTCGGGCCACACGAAATAGAAGTCCCAGATCCCGGCCGGCCTGCGCGGGTCCCGCGTCGCACGAGGTGCTCGTAGTGGCGACGCAAGTACGGAGCTCCCCTCGCGCCGCGCTTCGTGGAGCACCGCACGATCCAGCAGTACCAAGCGCTCCAAGAGTACCAGGAGAGGGCACCCGCACTCGGTTTTGAACGGATCGACCCGGGGAGCCGCTCGGCCCGTCAAGGAGCGGTACAACAAGCTGAAGCGCGAGTATGGGTCTGACTTCGAGGCGATCGCCGGGAGCACCCTCGGGTGGACCCGCGGCATCGTGCCGCAGCGCGGGCAGCACGGGCTGGAACGCCTCGATTCGGAGGTGGGGCTCGACCACTTCCGTCTTTTCTACGGCTCAGCAGCGACGCGATCCACACGGGTGCGAGGGGGATCGCGCACTGGCTGGGTGACCCGTGGGCGCGCGTCTCCTCGCTCGGGGCGGCATCCAAAGCGGGCTTGGCCGATCCCGGACAGCTGACGGCGATCTACATCACGCTTGCGACCGAGGTGCTGCTGTCTGCCGCCGCGGGCTCCGTTCCGGCACAGCGGGGCTGACACCCTGTCGGAGGATTGCTGCAAGGCTGGGCAAAGGTGTGGTTCGATATGATGGAAGAACTGACCAATGCGGCGCGGGACCGATTCGCAGCCGTCAATGAACAGGTCTGCAGGGAGGATGGAGAGCGCACGGTGCCCCGCCGTCCGACGGAGCGGTCGTGAGCCGCCGACGGTGCTCGGCCTTCCTCTTGCCAGATGGTTCGGCTCCGCAATGCGAAGAGGATGTGTCATGGCGTACCCAACAAGACAGAGCCTGAGAGGGGCGGAGTACTTCGCGAGCCTGCGGGGACAGTTCGCGCGACACCGTGCGTGCGCCATGCGGCGCGTTTACATCGACGTGGAAGGCATCGAGCCGCAGCAGAAGCGGCGCATGCGGCTCGCGGAGCAAGTCGAACTACAGCGGCAGGTGCGCGCCGGAATGCGCCGTTTCGATCGCGCTGCGTTCCGCGGGCCCATCGTCCTGCAACTCACGCTCGGGACCACCGCGAAGAACCCGCCGCACGCACACTCCATCACCAAAAACCTGCTTGACCTGCTCGGAAAGCCCCTCTCCGGCCTCGGGTCCCGGCACGCGTTGCTGTACCACGACGACCGGCAGGTACACGGGCTCGCGGTCCGGTGCCGCCACCGCCAGCCGGAACCCCGTATCGGTATCACCGCCACCCCGGTCGCCTGCTTTCTCTCCGACTTGGACCTGGCATTCTGGGCGGACCGGGACGTCCCGCCGCAGCGCGAGAGCGACCCGTTCGCACTCGAGGACTCGCTGGACAGCCTGCGCGACCTGCTGCAGAACGAAGCAGCGTACCGGGCGCATCCGGGCGATGAGTGGTACGAGGCAATGCGGGATTTTACGCGGTTCGACGTTCAGCGGATGCTGTTGACCGACTCGGTGATCACGGTGTCCGACCTCGCCGCGCTGTACCTGCGTACGCCCGAAAGGCATCCGGCTGTAGCCCGCCTGTGGGAGGAACTGCAGGCAAAGCGGCGCTCCGTCTTCCGGAGGAGCCTCCTCCGCATCCACCTCCACGAGCTACCGCAGCAAGCGGGGGCGGGCGATGCGTATGTGCGGCACGTGGAAGCGCAGATAAACTCGTTCCGGGACCGGTTCGGCTGGGCATTGCAGCCTCTGCGGCTGCCGGTCGCGCTGCAGGTGATCGTCAAGCCGGCGCCGGAGGGGAGCCATGCCGGGCTGAACGACCTCGACAATGTCGCCCGCAACTACATCATCCCGCGGGTGGTGGAAGCGTTCGCGCCGCCATCTAACATCGCGTGGACGGTGGATGTGGAACGGCTGCGTGGCCGCGACCCCGCCGCGGCGGCTGAATGGGAGCAGCGCCAGTCGGAACTTCCGAAGACGGCGCAGCAGGGTCTGACCCGATTTGAGGTGTGGCGGATCCCGCCCGACACCGATCCGGGCTTCGTAAGTGCCGCCCTCGTCGCCGACGTGGGGGACTTCAGCGGCCCGTTCATCCGGTTGGACCGCGCGGTCGAATCCCTGCGCGAGTTAGACGACGCGCGGGAGGATCCCTGGTGATGCGCGGCGAGGCACTGGAGTCGGTGGGCCAGTGCGCCTGCCGCCCACCGCCTCTGCGGTGCAGAAAATCGGCGGAGAGCCCCGCAGTTCTGCGACCTGCGGAAGCTGACGGTGCAACATCAGGTAAATGCATGCGGATGCGCCATTTACGAACCGGGGGATAGCACCACACCATCAGGATGTTGTGCGCGCCCGCCGCGGCGACCTCCAGCGCGCGCTTGACATGCTCCTGGCCCCTGACGTCCGCGAAGTCCGTGTCGTAGGTGGAGGCGGTGCGGAAGAGCGCTTCGCGGTCGAGGGTCGCGGGCGGGAGCTGGCCCTCTCCTTCCAGGAAGCGTACGACCTGGAGGAGGGTGCGGGCGCCGCGCACCTCCACGCCCTCCACCACCGCCGCCTCGGCCACGTTCTCGTCGGGCAGGATCAGCCCCATCAGCCCCGCCTCCCGCGCGGCGATGGCGATGGGAAGGGCGCCGCGCACAGGCCGCAGCCCGCCATCCAGCCCCAGCTCGCCCACGAGCATGAAGTGCTTCAGGCGGTGCCGGGAGCGCATCTGGCCTGTGCTGGCCAGGATGCCCATGGCGATGGGGAGGTCGAACGCGCTGCCGTCCTTTTTTATGTCGGCCGGTGCAAGGTTGATGGTGATACGCCTCGGGGGGACGACGTGGCCGCTGTTCTGGACGGCGGCGATGACGCGCTCGCGGCCCTCCTTGACCGCACCCTGCGGCAGCCCGACGGTGTTGAACGAGGGGATGCCGCTGGCCACGTCCGCCTCGACGGTGACGAGGTAGGCGTGGATGCCGAGGACGGCGCCGGACAGGACACGAGCGAGCACGGTTCGGGGCAGCAGGAGGAAGGTCGCCGCGGGGTGCGGTGGAGCAACCTTCACGGCGCTCGCGAACAGTGTCAAGCGGCGGCCTGAAAAGAGTTTGCGAGCTGGCGCGTTCCGCTCTTTGACCGATCTTTGGTGGACAGCCGCGGGGCAGACGACCCGCGGCTTTGGCGCGTTCCGGCTGGTCTCGCCGCGCACCTCCCCACCCCTCTCCGATCGCTGAATCCTCTCCGGACTGCCACGCCCGACGCCGTTCACACAACGAAGAATCCCGTTCACAAGGCAAGGCCTTCCAGCCTCGGCGCGGGGACGGGTAGCTTCGTCCGCCGGCAAGGATTCGCGCCGGAGACCACGCACCCGATCAATCATGCTCACGATTCGCGCACTGACGAAGACCTACCCGAACGGCGTACACGCGCTGCGGGGGATCGACCTCGACATCGGGCGGGGGCTCTTTGGGCTGCTCGGGCCGAACGGCGCCGGGAAGAGCTCGCTGATGCGGACGCTGGCGACGCTCCAGGAGCCCGACGCGGGAAGCATCGAGTTCGATGGGCTGGACGTGCTCGCCCAGCCGGAGGCGCACCGCGGGCACCTGGGCTATCTGCCGCAGCAGTTCGGAGTGTATCCAAGAGTGCCGGCGCTGGAGCTGCTGGACCACCTGGCGGTGCTCAAGGGGCTCACGGAGCGGCGTGCGCGCAGGGAGCAGGTGGAGGCGCTGCTGCACCAGGTCAACCTGTGGGAGCACCGGAAGAAGGCGGTGAGCGGGTTCAGCGGGGGGATGCGCCAGCGCTTCGGGATCGCGCAGGCGCTGCTCGGCGATCCGCGCCTCATTATCGTCGACGAGCCGACCGCTGGGCTCGATCCCGAGGAGCGCAATCGCTTCCACAACCTGCTGGCGGAGGTGGCGGAGCAGGTGGTCGTCATCCTCTCGACGCACATCGTGGAGGACGTCCGCCAGCTCTGCCCGCGCATGGCGATCCTGGCGGACGGGCGCATCCTCCGCGAAGGCGCGCCGCGCGAGCTGGTGGCGGAGCTGGACGGGCGTGTGTGGGCCACGGTCGCCACACGGGCGGCGGTGGAGGAGTACCGGGCGTCGATGCGGGTGCTCTCCACGCAGCTGTTCGAGGGGAAGACGAGGGTGCACGTGCTCGCCGAGCATCGTCCCGAGCAGGGTTTCGAGGCGGTGCAGCCGGGGCTAGAGGACGTGTACTTCAGCGTCCTCCAGGCGCGCGCTGCGTAGGGAGACGATGTTTCCGCTCCTCCGCTTCGAGTGGCGCCTCCAGACGCGCCAGCCCGCGTTCGCGGTGGCCGCGCTCCTCTTCCTCCTGCTCGGCTTCGGGCTGGTCGCCAGCGGCTACGGGCCCGAGTCGGCCAACGTCAACTCGCCCTTCGTCGCGGCCCAGGTGATGGGCCTCCTCTCGCTGCCGGCCATCTTCCTGGCGACGGTCTTCTGCACCGCGGCCGCATTGCGCGACGCGGAGCACGGGATGGAGGAGATCGTGCGCGGCACTCCGGTCGGCCGGTCGCGCTACCTTCTGAGCCGGTTCGGGGGCGCGGTCCTGGCGTGCGTGTCGGTGCTGGCGCTGGCGGCGCTCGGGATGGCGATGGCGCCGGTGCTGGCCGTCATCGAACCGGAGCGGCTGGGCCCCGCCGACCCCGCGGCGCCGTTCTGGGCGCTGGCGGTGATCGGCATCCCGAACCTGCTACTCCTGGCGGCAGCCATCTTCACCGTGGCGGTGCTGACGCGGAGTGCGCTCGCCGGCTACGTGGGAGCCCTGGCGCTGTATGCGGGGTATTTCCTTGTAGCGTACCTGCTCGCGTCACCGCTCATCGCCGGAGCGGCGCCCGCGTCGGCGGAGACGCTGGCGCGGGCGGCGATCCTGGACCCGTTCGGGATCTCGGCGGTATTCGAGCAGGCGCGCTCGTGGACGCCGCACGACCAGAACTCGCGCTACGTGGCGCTCCGGGGGCCGCTCCTCGCCAACCGGCTCCTGTGGATGTCGGTCGCGGCCGGGGCGCTGGCGCTCGCGCGATGGCGCAACGACGGCTTGCGGGCGCCCAGGCAGCGCGCGGTCCGATTGCCCGCGGAGGCGGCACCGGCCGTGATCCCCGCGTACCGGCCCGTGGCGGCCAGCGCGCGGGGCACGGGGCGGGCGGCGCTCCTGTCCACCGTGCGCACGCAGACGGCGTACGTGCTGACCAGCCGGCCCTTTATGGCGCTGATGGCGCTCTGGGTGATCGTGCTGTGGGCGAACCTCTCTGGCGGTGAGGCGGCGGAGTACGGGTCGCGCGCCTATCCCACGACGGGGCTCCTGCTCGGCATCGCCGCGCGGCTGCTGTCGGAGCTTGGGATGGCGGTGGTCGTCTTCTTCAGCGCCGAGCTGGTCTGGCGGGAGCGCTCGGCGGGGATCGCGGAGCTGGTGGATGCAACACCGGCCCGGAGCGCGGTCTTCTACCTGGCGCGGCTGGGAACGCTGTTGGTGGTGATCGCGGTGCTCTGCGCGGCCACCGGGGTGACGGTCGTGGCGATGCAGGGATCGCGCGGCTACACGCACTTCGAGCCGATGCTGCACCTGCGGCTGCTTACTGCCGCGGGCGTCCCGCTCGTCCTCTTCGCCGTGGCGGCGCTGCTGGCGCAGACGCTGAGCCCCAACCGGTCCACAGGGATCCTGATGGCTGCGGTCGCCGCGATGGCCACGCTGCACGGCGAAGCGCTCGGGCTCGGCCCGCTCCTCCGCTACAGCGCCATCCCGCCGGTCCCGCACTCGGACATGGCGGGCGATGGGCAGCCGGGCACGTCGGCGCGCTGGTTCATGCTGTACTGGGGGCTGTGCGCGGCGCTGCTGGCCCAGGTCACGTACGGACTCTGGCGGCGCGGCACCGCGGGGTCGCTGCGGGCGCGCATCCGGTCGCTCCCGGCGCGGCTGGGGCGGCGGGGGGTGGCCGGCGCGCTGTCGTGCGCCGTCCTCGTGCTGGTCACGGCGGGGTTCCTCTTCTACAACACGCACCGGCTGAACTTCTCCGGAACGGAGAACGAGGCCGCGCGCTGGAGCGCGTCGTACGAGCGCACGTACAAGCGTGTGGAGTCCGCGCCGATGCCGAGCGTGGTGGCGGTGCGAGCGGACATGGAGCTCTTCCCCAAACAGCGGCGTTTCTCCGCGCGCGGCGTCTACCGGCTGCGCAACGGAACCGCGCGGACGATCGACACCGTATGGATCGCGGTTGGGCGGCACACGGACGGGGTGCGGCTGTGGGTAGAGGGCGCGGACGCAGTGGTGCGCGATGCACGGTTCGGGATGTACGCGTTCCGCATGCGGCGGCCGCTGGTGCCCGGCGCGGAGGTGCGCATGGGGTATCACCTGGAGGAGGCGCAGCGCGGGATCAGAGCCGCGGCGTTCGATCTGTCCATCGCCGACAACGGCACCATGCTCGCCCACCACGCGGCGTTCCCGACGCTCGGCTACCGCGGCAGCCAGGAGCTCACCCGGCCCGCGGACCGCCGCGAGCACGGACTGCCGCCGCGGCCTGAGCGGGAGGAGGAGGAGGAGGACGGGCCGACGCTCGACCGCGCGACGTTCGAGACGACGGTCTCCACGAGCGCAGACCAGATTGCGGTGGCGCCGGGGGAGCTGACGGGCGAGTGGCGGCGGGGAGGGCGGCGCTTCTTCCGCTACCGCACGAACGGTCCGGTCAACGCGCGCTTCGGGTACGTCTCGGCGCGGTACGAGGTGCGGCGCGTGGTGCGCGACGGCGTGGCGGTCGAGGTCTACTTCCATCCGGGGCACGCCATCAACGTGGACCGCATGCTGCGCACGGCTGCCGCGTCGATGGAGCTGTTCACGCGCGCCTTCGGTCCGTATCCGCACCGCACGCTGCGCATCGTGGAGGTGCCCGGCTACTGGAATTTCGGTGCGTACGCGCTGCCCGGGATGGTCTATTTCCCCGAGAACCGCGGCTTCCTCACCGACGCGCGCGACCCGCGGCAGATCGACCTGATCGGGCGGCGTGTGGCGCACGAGGTGTCGCACCAGTGGTGGGGTCACCAGGTGAACGCCGGCGCAGGACCGGGCGCCGCCACCCTCACCGAGTCGCTCGCCAAGTACTCGGAGCAGATCGTGCTGGAGCGGCTCCATGGCCGCGCGCACGTCGCCAGGATCGTGGAGGCCGATCTGGAGCGGTACGCGCAGGGCAGAACCCGCGAGCGCGACCCCGAGCCGCCGCTCGCGCGGGTCGCGGACCAGTCGCACCTCTACTATGGAAAGGGCGCGGTCGTCATGAACGGTCTCCGCGATCTGGTGGGGGAGGATGCGATGAACCGCGCGCTCCATCGTCTGGTGGCGGATCACGGCGGCGCGCGGTCGCGGCCGCAGGTGCGCGACCTCGTCCGGCTCCTGCAGGATGGCGCCGGCCCGGAGCAAAGCGCGCTCGTTGCCGAGTGGCTGGAGGGGGTGGTGCTGTACGATCTGTCGGCCGATTCCGCGCGGTACCGTCCGCTCGGCGGCGGGAGGTTCGAGGTGACCACGATCATCCATGCCCGCAAGCGCGCACTCCGCGCGGACGGTGAGACCCAGGTGCCGCTCGACGAGTCGATTGATCTCGGAATCGCGCCCGCCGAGGGTGGGTCGGCGGCGGTCTCCCGGCACCGGCTGCGCTCGGGCCGCAATGTCGTGCGGGTGGTGGTGCGCGGGCGTCCCGGCGATGTCACCGTCGATCCCCACGTGCTGCGGGTGGATGTGGAGCGCCGGGACAACACCGTGGTCGCGGCCGAGGCACCTGAGTGAGCCGATGCTCGTTCCCACCAGGGTGATGGCGAGCGCCGGATCGCGCGCGCTGCGTCTCGCTGCATGGACGGCGTTCGGATTCGCGGCCGGGCTAGTCCTTCTGCAGATCCGGGGCGACGGCGATTGGATGGCCGCCGTCCCGTTCGCGCTGGTGCTGGCGGTCGCGAGCGGCGTGAGCTCCTGGCGCGCGGGCGTCTCCGTCCTCGGCCGCGCCCGGCACGAGCTGCCGTGGTTCGCGTGTGTGGTGCTCGGCTCGGGGTTGCTGGCCGTCGCCGCGCAGCGGGGCGTCGGGGCTGGGTCGCCGTCCTTTGACCGTGGCGGCGACTTGTTGGCGTTCGCGTGGATGGCGGCGGCATCGGCGGCGGTCGCGCTGCTTGCGCATGCGCTGGAGTACGCGAGGCGGCATCGGGAGCGGCAGATGTTGGAGCTGCGTCTTCAGGCGGAGCTTGCGCGCACCGAGCTGGAGCGCACCTCCGCAGAGCTGCGCGCGCTGACGATGCAGCTCGACCCACAGTTCCTCTTCAACGCCCTCAACGCCGCGGCCGGCCTCCTTCGCAGCGCCCCCGCGACGGCCGAGCAGATGATCGTGCGCCTGGCGGACCTGCTTCGCCACGCCATGACCGGCGCGGCACGCCAGGAGGTCGCCCTCGAAGAGGAGATCCGCACGCTGCAGCACTTCCTGGAGATCGAGCGCCTGCGGGGCCGGCTGCAAATCGAGTGGGCGGTGGATGACGCTGCGCTCGATGCCTTTCTTCCGTGCATGTCGCTGCAGCCGCTGGTGGAGAGCGCGATGCTGCACGGCATCGCGCCCGCCGGGGAGAGACGGCTGCGAATCGCGGCGCGGCGAACGGAGGGCTGGCTGGAGGTGGAGGTCAGCGACGGCGGCGTGGGCGATGTGGAAGGGGCGAGCGGGGCTCTGGAGGCCGGCTACGGCAAGCGGCTAGGCAACATGCGGCAGCGGCTGGCACAGCTCTACGGTTCGGAACAGGCGCTGGATCTTCTCCCTCGCGCTGGGGGCGGCACCATGGCGCGCCTCCGCGTTCCGTGGCACGAGGAGGAGACGGTCCCGCGGCCCGCGCCAGGGCCGACGGAGCGCCAGATCGCGGAGGAGGTGGGGGGCGCACAGACGCCGCCGCCGCTCGTGTGGCTGCTGCTGATGGGCGGGCTGGTGTTCCTCTGGTGGGGCGAGTACGCCGATCTGGTTGGCGCGCGGCGAGCGGGGGGCGGCATCGTTACGGCCGCGGAGGCGTTCGGGTGCCTGCTGATGACCACCGCCGTCATCGTCCACCTGGTGTACCGCGCGTTCCGGGCGAGCGCCGCGCGAACCTTTCCGGACGGCGGATGGCGCTCGAGAGTGCGCCCGCACCTCCTGCCGGGACTGGGCTCCGCAGCGCTGCTCCTGGCCAGCGACGTGGTCTCGGGCGCGGTGTTGCGAGGGTGGAACCGTACCGTGCCCGGAGTGGCGGGGCCGATCTTCCTCGCCTCGCTCATCGCCTACGTCGCGCTGTACGCCGCCATCGCCGTCGCCGCCGACGCGATGGAGTACGCGAGACGGCACCGGGAGCGGCAGGTTGTGGAGCTGCGGCTGCAGGCCGAGCTTGCGCGCGCCGAGCTGGAGCGCACATCGGCCGAGCTGCGCGCGCTGACGATGCAGCTCAACCCGCACTTCCTCTTCAACGCCCTCCATGCCGCCACGGGCCTGCTGCGCGCCGCACCCGCCACGGCCGAGATGATGATGGTGCGCCTGGCCGGCCTCCTTCGCCACGCCATGAGCGGCGGCGGCCGCCAGGAGGTCACTTTGAGGGATGAGATCGAGACGCTGCAACACTTCGTCGATGTCGAGCGGCTGCGGCTCCAGGAGCGGCTCGAGGTGGAATGGGCCCTGGACGACGACGCGCTCGGCGCCTTCCTCCCCCACATGGCGCTGCAGCCGCTGGTGGAGAACGCGGTGAAGCACGCCATCGCGCCCGCCGGAGAGGGGCGGCTGCGGATCGCGGCGCGGCGGGCGGGGCGCTGGCTGGAGGTGGAAGTCAGTGACGACGGGCTGGGCGCGGCGGCGGCGAGAGATGCGCCGGGCGGCGGCATCGGGCTGAGCAACTCGCGGGCGCGGCTGGTGCAGCTCTACGGCGCCGACCAGTCGCTCGACCTGCTGCCGCTCGACGGGGGCGGCACCACCGCGCGCCTCCGCGTTCCCTGGCACGAAGAGACGATCCTGGACCGATGAGCCCCCCCATCCGTACGCTGATCGTGGACGACGACGCCATCGCGCGGGGCCGCATCGCCACGCTCGTCGCCGCCGACGCCGAACTCGTGGTGGCGGGGGAGTGCGCCAACGGTGCCGACGCCATCCGCCAGCTCCGCGATGCCCCGCCCGATCTGGTCTTCCTCGACGTGCAGATGCCGGGCGTGGACGGCTTCGGCGTGGTGGAGGCGATCGGCGCGGCGAGCATGCCCGTGACGGTCTTCGTCTCCGCGCACGTGGAGTTCGCGCTGCACGCCTTCGACGCGTACGCCCTCGACTACCTGCTCAAGCCGTTCGACGAGGAGCGCTTCCGCACCGCGGTGGAACGTGCCAAGGAGGCCGTCCGTTCCAGGCGCACCCTGGAGGACCCGCGCATCGCGGCGCTCATCTCCTTCATGCATGCCCCCGAGAGCCCGCGCTACCCGGAGACGCTCGCCATCAAGGCCGGCTCCCAGCACCGGTTCATCCCTGTGGCGGAAATCGACTACCTGGAGGCGGACGGCAACCACATCGTCATCCACAGCGGCACCACGCAGCGCACGCTGCACAAGTCGCTCACCGCGCTGGAGCAGCGCGTGCTGGACCCCGACCGCTTCGTGCGCATCCACCGCTCCACCATCGTCAACCTCGCTCGCATCGCCTTCGTGGAACCAGTCCTCCACGGCGACCTCACCGTCACCCTCCAAGACGGCACCCGCCTCCCTTGCAGCCGCCGCTTCCGCGCGCGGCTGCAGGAGAAGGTGCACTTCTCGAGCTAAAGTCCCTGCCATCGCCAAACAGCAGGTCTCACGCGGAGACGCGGAGGGCGCGGAGGTGCTCTCTCTGCGTCTCCGCGTCTCCGCGTCTCCGCGTGAGGCTAACACACTTGCGCGCGCCACCACACTGATGTAGTGTTGCGCACAAGTACTACACCGCCACACCGGAGCTTCGATGCTGGTGAACCTCGATCCTCGCGACGCGCGGCCGCTGTACCTCCAGATCATGGACGAGGTGCGGAGGGCGCTCGTGGTGGGCACGCTGCGGCCGGAGGACCCGCTTCCCTCCGTGCGCGAGCTGGCGGCGGACCTGGCGATCAACCCGCGCACCGTGTCGCAGGCATACGGGGAGCTGGAGCGCGAGGGCGTGGTGTACGTGCGGCGCGGGCAGGGGACGTTCGTGTCGCCCGGCGTGCGGCCGGACCGCGAGGCGCTGGGGCGGGCCGTGGCGAAGCGGGCGCTGCTGGAGGCGCGGCGCAACGGGCTGGGAGCGGCGGAGCTGGTGGCGATCATCCGCGAGGTGGCGGCCGACGAGGAGGGGGAGCCCTCCCCCGCAGCGGCGAACCAGGGAGAACGGGAATGAGCACCCAATCTGTTCCGGGGGAAGGCTGGGCGGTGGCCACCCACGGGCTGTGCAAGCGATACGGCGCCGAGACGGTGCTCGACGACGTCGGGCTGCGGGTGCCGGACGGGGCGGTCTACGTCCTGGCCGGGGCGAACGGCGCGGGAAAGAGCACCACGCTCCGGGTGCTGATGAACCTGGTGCGCCCCGACGCCGGCCGCGCGGAGGTGTTCGGGATGGACACCGGCCTGCGCGGCCCCGAGGTGCGCGCGCGGATCGGCTACGTCCCCGAGCACCACGACGGCGGCTACGGGTGGATGACGTGCGGGCGGCTGCTTCGGCACGTGGCGCGCTACTATCCCGCCTGGGACCAGGGCTACGCCGACCACCTGACCCGCGCCCTCGACGTGCGCCTCGACCGCAAGATCGGCAGCCTCTCCAAGGGCGGAGCCAGGCGGCTGCAGCTCGTGCTGGCGATGGCGCACCGCCCGCCCCTCCTCCTCCTCGACGAGCCGACGGACGGGCTCGACCCGGTGGTGCGCTCGCGGACGCTGGGCCTGATCGCCGAGCACCTGGCGGACACGCCGACGACCGTGCTC
>DASVVI010000140.1:0-2712 GCA_036386635.1 Longimicrobium sp. | reverse complement strand
ATCTCCTCCATCATGTCGATGACGCCCTGGATGTCCGCGGGAGTCGCATCGTGTCTCATCACTACCAGCATGGACGGGTCGCTGTTCGGGTCGTTCCGCGCGGGGCTCTCTTCCGCGCCGAATCTAGCGGCGCGGCGGCCCCTCAGGTAGGGTGATACCCCAAGGTGCGCGCCGTGTGCGGCCCCGCGTCACATCTCGTAGTTGATGCCGCCGTGGTGCTGGTTGGCGTTCCTGTGGATGGGGTAGATGTTGTCCGTGAGGGTGCCGTGCTGCTCCACCTTGAACTCGAACGCCATGAACCCCACCCGCCCCTGCAGCACCTGCATCGCGGTGAAGATGGCGGGGCGGCAGGTGTTGCAGACAGTGCGCGACGAGAAGAAGAAGATGACCGTGCCGTCCACCATCTTCCCCTTGGCGTACAGGGCGTTGATCAGCCGCACCTCGGTGTGGTAGTCCTGGAATCCGCCGCGGTTGATGATCTTGGCCCCTTCCTCGCCCGTCACCCAGTTGTACTTCTGGTACTTCTGCGCCTTGAGCGCCGAGATGTTGGAGTAGGAGTAGAACGTCTCGGTCGGCCCGCCGCCCATGGGCTGCACCACGGCGCTGCACACGTTGTGGGCGTCCGGATCGTGCTTCACGAACCGGGTGTCCTCGAGCAGCGAGTAGTAGATGCCCGCGAGCTCCAGGGCGTGCTGCTTCATCTGGTCTTCGTTCATCGGTCGGGAGCGGCGAAAGGTGGCGGGAGTGGGGGATGGGTGCGGCGAAAGAAGAGCCGGCTCCCGCGCTGGGAGCCGGCTCTTTCCCGCGACGGCGGGCTACCAGCGCGAAAAGGTGCCGCGCGCGTCGATGTGGATGAAGGGGCCGTGGGCGCCGTTGTCCGGGTACACGCCGGCGCCGCCCTTGAGCTCCGGAAAGCGCTCCTCCACGCGGTCCACGGCGCGGCGGATCACCATCACGTCGTCCGTGTCGCGGCGGCCGTCGCCGTTCAGGTCGTCCATGTAGCCGTCGCGGTCGTTGTCGATCCACATGTCCGACGCGTCGCCGTAGGTGTGGCGGCTGAGGAGTGCGCGGCCCTGTTCGAGACCCTGCACGTTGTACGCGGGGGTGCGGAAGCCGCTCATCACCGCCACGTTCTCCGCGCGCACGCCCATCGCGTTCAGCTCCTGCAGCACCAGCTCCAGCTTGTCGATGAGGCGCATGTCCAGCGCGAGGTACTTGGGCCACACGCCGAACTGGTCCTTGGTGAGGAAGTTCCGCAGGCGGAAGTGCGTCGATACCTGGAGGTCCTGGTTCTCGGGCGTCACCTCGATGAAGCCGGAGGGCGGCGCGTACGCGTCCACGATCCCGTCCGTCTCCGTCTCGTACGCGCCGATGCGGTAGCCGTTCAGATAGCCGCCGCGCTTCTCGGAGAAGGGGACCAGGGTGATGACCTGCAGCTCGTTCATCACCTGCTGGATGCCCGGCGCGCTCAGCGACAGGCGGTAGATGCCGGGGTCGGCGGGGGCGACCAGCCCGACGGCCAGCTTCGCCTCGCCGCCCAGGATGCCGGTGCGGACGGGGGTCACCGGGAGCCAGCGGTAGACGGCCTCGGGAGCGGGCTCCGCGGTCCACTCGATGGGGAGGCTCAGCGGCCGGCGCGGGTCCGTCGTCACTACCCGCAGCGCGCCGCTGCGCCCGAATGCCCGCTGCCCCAGCCGCACGGCGGCGTCCGGATCGGGACGCGCGGCGGCTTCGCTGCTCCAGGTGACCGGCGCAAGCGAGCGCGCCGGGGGCGACATCCCCAGCGCGGCGGCTGCGGCGATGGCGGCGAGGGCACGGACCGGAACGGGCATGGAAGGCTCCTGCGGGGGGTGTGCGGGGGATGAAGCGGGTGCGAGCCGGAGGCGATCCGCCGGGGTGGCGGACGCGGCCGGGCGCGGAGTAGATTCGGCTGTCCAAACGGGATGGAGACAAAGGTAGGCAGTCTCCACCCTGCCCGTCAAGCCAACCGTATGTTCCCGGCCCACATGCGCGATCCGAGCGACCTCTCCGCACACCGTCCGCGCGCCGCCCTGGTGATCCTGGACGGTTGGGGGCTGCGCGAGCCCGCGGACGACAACGCGGTGACGGTGGCGAACGCCCCCACCTGGCGCCACCTGTGGGAGGAGGGCCGCTACCCGCGCGCCCGGCTCACCACGCACGGCCCGGCCGTGGGGTTGCCGCCGGGGCAGATGGGGAACAGCGAAGTCGGGCATCTGAACCTGGGCGCCGGCCGCGTCGTCATGCAGTCGCTCCAGCGCATCGCCACCGCCATCGAGACGGGGGAGTTCGCGGCCAACGACGCCTTCCTCCAGGTGATCCGCGGGGTCAAGGAGCGCGGCGCCACCCTGCACCTGATCGGCCTCATCGGCCCCGGCGGGGTGCACGCTGTTGATGAACACCTGCTGGCCCTCTGCGAGCTGGCGGACCGCGAGCAGGTGCCGAACGTGCGCGTCCACGTCTTCCTGGACGGCCGCGACACGCCGCCGCGCTCGGGCCGCGACTACCTGACGGAGCTCTTTGGAAGGGCGGGGGAGCGGGGTGGGTGCCGCGTGGCCACCCTCTGCGGCCGCTACTGGGCGATGGACCGCGACCGCCGCTGGGACCGCGTGGAGCGTGCGTACCGCGCGATGGTGTACGGCGAGGGCCTCCCCATCCGCGACCCCATCGAAGCCATCGAGGACGCGTACGAGA
>DASVVI010000139.1:0-3744 GCA_036386635.1 Longimicrobium sp. | reverse complement strand
CGGCGGCGGCGGCGGTTTGGCGGGCGCGCTCCGCCGACGCGTCCGCGATCTCCCGCACGCGCGCCATGTCGCCTCGCAGGCCGCCGAGGGCACCCGCCTGCCGCTCCGCGTCGGCGGCGATCCGCTCCACGAACGCCACCGTGCGCTCCAGGCCCTGCACGATGGAGGCGAGTGCGTCGCGCCCGCTTTCGGACACCTCGCCCACGCCGCCGAGCCGCGTGCTGCCCGCCCGCAGGCGCTGGCGCACCTCCGCGATGGCCGAAGCGGTCGCCTCCACCACGCCGCTCACCTCGGCGGCGGAGGCGGCGGACTGGCCGGCCAGCTTCCTCACCTCGTCGGCCACCACCGCGAAGCCGCGGCCGTGCTCGCCGGCGCGGGCGGCCTCGATGGCGGCGTTGAGGGCCAGGAGGTTGGTCTGCTCGGCGATCTCGCCGATGGCGGCCACGAAGCCGCTCACCCGCTCGCCGGCGGCTTCCAGCGCGTCGGTGGCGGCGTCCAGGCGGCGGTAGTCTTCGCTGAGGTCGGTCAGCAGCAGCCCCGCGCGCTCCACGCGGCCGGCGTGCTCCTCCGCCTCGTGCTCCAGGTGGCGCGCCTCCTGGGTGGAGCGGGCGGCCTGCGCGCGCAGCGCCTCGCCCTCGCGCGCGACGGCTTCCAACGCGTCGCTCCCGTGCGCCACCAGCGCCATTTGCGTTTCGGCGGCGGAGGCGGCTTCGCTGGTGGTGGCGCCGATCTGCCGCGCCGCCGCCTGCACCTCGCCCGCGGTGGAGGCCAGCGCGTCGGCGAGGCCGGCCAGCGTGCGGGCGCCGTCCTGAACTTCGCGCACCATTTCGCCCACCGTGAGCGACATGCGGTTCATGGAGACGGAGAGGAAGCCGATGTCGTCCAGGTGGCGGTCGGGAAGGCGTCCGGTGAAGTCGCCCTCCTGCGCGCGGGCCAGCGCCTGCCGCACGCGGCGCAGGCGGCGCGTGTAGGCGACCGGGCCCTGCGTGGAGAGCCAGCCCGTCCCCACCAGGAAGAGCCACTCGATGAACACAGTCCACGCGGCGACCGAGCCGCCCTCGCCGCGGAGCCCAATCCAGCGGCCCGCGGGGTAGAGGATGGCGGCCAGCACGAGCTGCACCTGCGCCGCGCGCGGCATCCCCAGCGCGTACCCGCCCACCGCGAAGATCAGGAAGGGGAGCACCAGGTACCCCTGCGCTCCCAGCGCGGCGGTGAACGCGGCCAGGCCGATGGAGTCCAGTCCCAGGCTCCACCAGAACTGCTGCGGCGCGAAGCGGTCCGCGCGCAGGAGGACGAACCAGAGCAGGTTCACCACGAAGAACGAGCCGCTCAGCGCCGCCGCCACCGGGAGCGTGATGGCCAGCGCGCCCGTCAGGTTCCCGACCAGGGCGAGCCCCAGCGAGAGGAAGACGAGGAACCAGCGCTTGTCCACGGCCTGCTGGTGCCGCTCGCGCAGGACGAGCCAGCGCTCGCGGACGAATAGCCCGTCGAAGTCGGTGTTGGAGCTCACGGAAGGGGACTGCGGGGGAACCACTGGAGGAGCCGCGGGCGGCTTGGGGGTGGAAGGATGCCCCGTGCCGCCCGGCATTGTCAAGGCTCGGTCACGATTCGGCGACGGCTCGGCGCAGCAGATCCCAGGCGTGCGCCACGTGCGCCTCGGTGGTGCGCAGGTTGCCGACCGCCAGGCGCAACGCCGTACGCCCGTTGAGCTTCGTGTGCGAGAGGAGCGCCTCGCCCGTCGCATTGACGGCCGCCATCACCCGCTCGTTGTGCGCGTCGGTTGCCTCACCGTCCATCCCCTCCGGCCGGTGGCGGAAGACGACGAGGCTGAGCGGCACGGGCGCCATCCGCTCCCATCCCGGCTCCGCATCGACCCAATCCGCGAAGAGCCGCGCCAGGCGCACGTGCTCGCGGATGCGCGCCGCCATCCCTTCGGCGCCAAAGCGGCGCAGCGTCATCCACAGCTTGAGCGAACGGAAGCGCTTTCCCAGCGCCGGGCCGTAGTCCATCAGGTTGGTGACGCTTTCCCCTTCCGGCGTCACCAGGTAGTCGGGAACGAGCGAAAAGGCGCGGCGCACCACCTCTGGCCGGCGCAGGTAGAGCACCGAGCAGTCGATGGGCACGAAGAGCCACTTGTGCGGGTTGACGACGATGGAGTCGGCCCGCCCCGCCCCGTCCAGCACGCCGCGCAGCTCCGGCACGATCGCCGCCGAGCCGCCGTACGCCGCGTCCACGTGCAGCCACAGCCCGTGCCGCTCGCAGACGTCCGCGATGGCCGCCACGGGGTCGATGCTGCTGGTGGAGGTCGTCCCAGTCGTGGCCACGACGCAGAAGGGGCGGATGCCGCTCGCTTTGTCCTCCTCGATGGCGCGCTCCAGGGCGGCGGGGTCCATGCGGAAGGCGTTGTCGGTGGCGATCCTGCGCGTCCCCGTGCGCCCGATTCCGACGGTGATCCCCGCCTTTTCGATGGACGAGTGGGCCTCCTCCGAGCAGTACAGCCGCAGCTTGGCGAGGTCGCGCCCGCTCATCCCCTCCTCGCGCACCTGCAGCCCCGCCTCCTCGCGCGCCGCGGCCACGGCGATCAGCGTGGAGATCGAGGCCGTGTCCTGGATGGTGCCGCGGAAGACCTCCGGGAGCCCCATCATCTGCCGCAGCCAGTCCAGCGTGCGCTCTTCCAGCTCGGTCTGCGCGGGCCCGGTGCGCCAGAGCATCGCGTTGTTGTTGAGCGCCGCCGTCAGCATCTCCCCCAATATCCCCGGCCCCGCGCCCGTGATGGCGAAATAGGCGAGGAACGCGGGATGGTTCCAGTGCATCGTCCCGGGCACGATGATGTCGCGGAAGTCGCGCAGGATTTCGTCGAGACCTTCCGGCTGGTCGGGCGCGGATGCGGGGAGCTTCGCCGCCACCTCGCCCGGCCGCACCGCCCCCAGCACCGGGAGCTCGCCGACGCCGCCGAGGTACTCCGCGATCCAATCGACCACCTCGTGACCGAAGCGGCGGAACTCCTCCGGCGAGATGTCGCCTGTCTCCGCGGCGCCTTGCTGCAGGGCCGCGAGTTGGGGATACGGTTCCATCGTGCGCGATCAGGTCGGGGGTGCGTTTCCTCTGGCGTGCGAGCGGCGTAACTTAGGGGCGGGACGGCGGCGCGGGGAGGGGCCCTCACCCCCGCTCGTTCCTCGCTGCCCCCTCTCCCGATAACAGGAGAGGGCTCCGCCCTCCGTTATCGAGAGAGGGGGCGGAGGGGAGGGCGCACTCACGCACTTACGCACTAACGCACTTTACCATGCCCGAGCTCATCCGCACCTCCGCCCCCGTCGCCGATGCGCTGCGCGAGGGGCGGGCGGTGGTGGCGCTGGAGTCCACGGTGCTGGCGCACGGGCTGCCGAGGCCGCGCAACCTGGAGGTGGGGCGCGCGATGGAAGCCGAGGTGCGCTCCGGCAGCGCCGTCCCAGCCACGGTGGGGGTCGTCGGCGGCGTTCCGGTCGTGGGGCTGGATGATGCGGAGGTGGTGCGGATGGCGACGGCGGAGGGCGTGCTCAAGCTCTCCACGCGCGACCTGGCCGTTCCCGTGGCGCGCGGGCTGGACGGCGCGACGACAGTGGCGGCGACGATGTTCCTGGCGCACCGCGCGGGGGTGCGGGTTTTCGCCACCGGCGGCATCGGCGGCGTGCACCGCGGCGTCACGGCCACCTGGGACGTCAGCGCCGACCTCGACGAGCTGGCCTCGACACCGGTCGCCGTCGT